>DATKYS010000117.1 GCA_035528375.1 bacterium | reverse complement strand
CTACCCTCCCCCCAGAGGGGGGAGGGGGCTAGAATATCGGCGGCTCCTTGTACTCGCCGAACTCCTCACGCAACACGCCCAGGGTCTCGCCCAGGGTGGCGTAGACCCGCGCGCAATTCAAGAAGTGGGGCATGGTGTTCGAGCCGTCCCGCGCCGCCCGGCGTAATCCATCCAGCGCCTTCTCGACCTCATCAGGGTTGCGCTCCGACCGGACGCGGCCCAGCCGCTCCCGCTGAATCCGGTCCACCTCGGGGTCTATCTTCAGGATGTCTATGGCGATCTCTTCGTCGGGGATGACGTGCTTGTTGACCCCGATGACCGTCCGCTGCTTCTTCTCGATTTTGCGCTGGAACTCGAAGGCGGCGTCGGCGATTTCCTGCTGGAAGAAGCCGAGGTCAATGGCCTTGAGCACGCCGCCCAGCTCCTCGATTTTCGCAAAATACTCCTCTGTCTCCCGCTCCATCTCGTCGGTGAGCGCCTCGACGAAGTAGCTCCCGGCCAGGGGGTCAATGGTGTTGGCCACCCCGGACTCCTCGGCGATTATCTGCTGGGTGCGCAGGGCGATGGTGACGGCCTTTTCCGAGGGCAGGGCCAGGGTCTCGTCCATGGAGTTGGTGTGGAGGGACTGCGTTCCGCCGAGGACGCCGGCCAGGGCCTCCAGGGCGGTGCGGACGATGTTGTTCTCGGGCTGCTGGGCGGTGAGGCTGCACCCGGCGGTCTGGGTGTGGAAGCGCATGAGCCAGGAGCGGGGGTCCTTGGCGTGGTACTTCTCGCGCATGTGTCGGGCCCAGATGCGGCGCGCCGCCCGGTACTTGGCTATCTCCTCGAAGAAGTCCAGGTGGGCGTTGAAGAAGAGCGACAGCCGCGGCGCGAACACGTCCACGTCCAGACCGACCGCTATCCCCGCCTCCACGTACGCGAAGCCGTCAGCCAGGGTGAACGCCAGCTCCTGCACCGCCGTGGAGCCCGCCTCGCGGATGTGATACCCCGAGATGGAGATGGTGTTCCACTTGGGGACATGGTCGGCGCAGAAGGCGAAGACGTCGGTAATCAGCCGCATGGACGGCTCGGGCGGGAAGATCCATGTCTTCTGGGCGATGTACTCCTTGAGGATGTCGTTCTGAATGGTGCCGCGCAGGACCTTGGAGTCCACACCCTGCTTTTCGCCAACCACGATGTAGTAGGCCAAAAGGAGCGAGGCCGGGGCGTTGATGGTCATCGAGGTCGAGACCTTGTCCAGGGCGATGCCGTCGAAGAGGACTTCCATGTCGGCCAGGGAGCTGATGGCCACGCCGCAGCGGCCGACCTCCCCCTCGGCTCGGGTGTGGTCCGAGTCGTAGCCCATGATGGTGGGCAGGTCGAAGGCGACGGAGAGGCCGGTCTGCCCCTGCCCGAGGAGATACTTGTACCGGGCGTTGGTGTCCTCGGCGGAGCCGAAGCCGGAGAACTGGCGCATGGTCCAGAGCCGCCCCCGGTACATGTTGTCCTGCACGCCCCGGGTGTAGGGCGGCTTCCCGGGGACGCCCAGCTTCTCGGCGTAATCGAAGTCGCCCAGGTCGTCGGGGGTGTACATGGGCTTGATGGGCCGACCGCTGACCGTCTCGAAGAGGACGTCGCGCTCGGGCTGCCCGGCGATTCTTTCCTTCCACTCCGCAGTCTCGTCCCCGCGGCGGGTTTCCTCTTTTACCCCCATAAACTCCCCTTCACTTTTTTTAACGCTTGTCGGACGCCGCCGTGTCACCGCAGGTATGATAAGCCGATGACCATACGTTGGACCTCGCTGGTTCCCTCGTAGATGCGCGTGATGCGGGCGTCGCGGTAGATGTGCTCGATGTCGGAGAATTCGCCACAGTAGCCGTATCCTCCGTGGATCTGCATGGCGCAGTCGGCGCAGAAGGTGGCGGTCTCCGAGGCGAATAGCTTGGCCATGGCGGCCTCGCGGGAGTACCTCACATCTCCCTGGTCCTCAAGCTGAGCGGCGCGGTAGGTCAACAGACGCGCTGCGTCTATGCGGGTGGCCATGTCCGCGACCATCCACTGAATCGCCTGGAACATGCCGATGGGCTTGCCGAACTGGACCCGCTTCTTGGCGTAGGCCACCGATTCATCGAAGGCGCGCTGGGCAATGCCTAAGGCCTGGGCCGCCACGCCGATACGGGCCGAGTCCAGTGTGCTCAAGGCTATGCGGAAGCCCTTGCCCACCGGGCCCAGCAGGTTTTCCTTGGGGATTTTCACGTCCTTGAACCAGAGATGACCGGTGGTGGCCGTCCGGATACCCATCTTGTGCTCGATCATCTCGGCGGTGAAACCAGGATCGTTTATATCATCGAAGATCAGAGCACTGACCTTGCCTTTTTCCAGCGGCTGGTCTTCGCTCTCCATGATCCGGCAGATCAATACGAATACATCCGCCACGTTGCCCGATTGGGTGAAGATCTTCTCACCGTTGACCAGGTAGTGATCACCTTTATCCACCGCGCGCGTCTGTTGGTTGGCGGCGTCGGAGCCGGCCTCGGGCTCGGTGAGGGAAAAGGCGCCTTTGACCTCGCCCCGTGCCATCGGTGGAAGGTACTTCCGCTTCTGCTCCTCGGTGCCGTACTTCTCGATGGGGTAGGAGGCCAGGACCGCCACGGCCATCACGATGCCAACGGCGCCGTCGTACTTGCTCATCTCCTCGATCAGGGTGGCGTAGCGGATTTTGGACTCGCCCCGCCCGCCGTACTCCTTGGAGCTGGGGAAGCCGACGAAGCCTTCCTTCGCCATTTTCTGGAAAATCTCCTCGGGGAACTCTGGGGGCCGGCGGTCCCAGGCTTGCGAAAAGGGAACCACGTGCTCCTCGCAGAACGCCTTTACCCTGTCCCGTACCTCCTGCTGCTCCGGAACCCAGTTGTAGAGCATTTCCGCACCTTTCGTGGTGGGGTTTTCAGTTCAGGTTCAGCCGATCTACATTCAATCTCGCGATTATCTGCTCCGCCTCGTGGTAGGGGGTGGAGCGGCTGGTCATGATGCGCTCGACGGCGTCGTCGAGGTTTTTTTCGAACCCGTCGGAGCCCAGGACCTGCTCCAGTATCTCGTGTTCGAGTATTTCACGGAGCTCCCCGTGGGCGCGGTTGCGGCGGCGCTCCTCGGCCAGGCCGCTGGACTCCATGTGGTGCCGGTGGTCGTCCACGGCGCGCAGGACCTCCTCCACGCCGACGTCGTCCCGGGCGACGGTCTCCAGCACGGGCACGCGCCAGTCGTCCACGCCGGCGGGCTTGAGCTCCAGCATGGCGGAGATTTCACGGAGAATCCTCTTGGCCCCCTCGCGGTCCGCCTTGTTGATGACGATGACGTCGGCGATTTCCAGGAGCCCCGCCTTCATCGCCTGGACGCCGTCGCCCGACTCCGGGACCAGGACCACGACGGTGGTGTCGGCGGCGCCGGCGATGTCCAGCTCCGACTGCCCCACCCCCACCGTCTCGATGATTATCCGGTCCTTGCCGAAGGCGTCCATGGCCATGGCGACCTCCCGCGTGGATCGGGAGAGGCCGCCCAGGGACCCCCGGGTGCCCATGGAGCGGATGAAGACGCCGGGTATGTTGCCGACGTCGTCCATGCGTATCCGGTCCCCCAGGAGGGCGCCGCCGGTGAACGGGCTGGTGGGGTCCACGGCGATGATGCCCACCGTCTCGCCGCCCCGGGCGATTCTGGCGGCCAGCCGGCCGACCAGCGTTGACTTGCCGGCGCCGGGGGGGCCGGTGACTCCCAGACGCATCCGGTACCGGGAGAGGGGGTACAGCGCGTGGAGCAGCCTCTCGTAGCCGTCGCGCTCGTCCTCGATGACCGAGATGGTCCGGGCCAGGGCCGCGTCCTGCCCGGCGGAAAACCTTTCCAGCAGCTCCTGGAGGTCCATCTCTCGCGGCATCAGTACTCGACGCCCTCCCGGGCGTCCATCCCGGCCTGATAGGGGTGCTTTATTTCCAAAACCTCGGAGACCAGGTCGGCGAGGACGATGACCTCCGGGCGGGCGTAGCGGCCGGTGATGACCAGCTCCAGCTCCGGCGGTTTGGAACGCATCATTTCCAGCACCTCTTCCAGCGCAACCAGGCCGTAATCCACCGCCACGTTGAGCTCGTCGGCGACGATCATGTCGTAGGCGCCGGAGGCCACCCGCTCCCGGAGCAGCGCCCAGCCCTCGCGGGCCAGACGCACGTCCTCGGGGTCCGGGTGTTCCTTGGAGACGAAGGTCTCCCGGCCGGCCTGGACGATGTCGAAGCCGTCGAGCCTTTCGGCGGCCTCGAGTTCGCCGTAGTTGATGCGGCCCTTCATGAATTGGATGACCAGGATTCTGCGCCCGTGGCCCCACGCCCGGAGCGCCTGTCCCAGCGCGGCGGTGGTTTTACCCTTGCCGTCGCCGGTGTAGACCTGAACCGTTCCGATGCGCTCGTCCTTAGCCATCGCGGGTTTGGGGCAACCCTCACCCCGGTCCTCTCCCCAGGGGGGGCACCCCCCTCCCTGCCCTCCCCCCAGAGGGGGGAGGAAAAGTCCTACTCCACCGGGCACCAGGCGGGAGACCAGTCGTGGTTATCGTTGCTGGTCAACTTGGTCTGGTTGCGCCCGTCGGCGTCCATCACGGAGATTTCAAAGCTTCCGTCGCGCAAGGAGGAAAAGGCGATGCGGCCCGCGTCGGAGGTGCCCGATGTGTAGCCGCCGCCCGAGGTCCCGCTGTACGGCAGGCCGGTAAGCGCCGCGGCCAGCCTGCGGCACACGTCTGGCAGCATCCCCTCGCCGTCGGCCGTCTCCGTCCGCCCCAGCGCCGCCTCCGCCGTCTCCACGTCAATGTAGCGCACCGCCACGGTGTAGGTGCCCGCCAGGCGGCTCACACTCCCCACCGCCACGTAGTCCGCCCCCACCAGCTTGCCGAACTCTGCAATGGTGCTCGCGTCCACCATCCCCGACAACTGGAAGGAATGCTCCTCTATGATTTTGGCGAGTTGCGCCCGCTCGATGACCCGAAAGCGGCCGGTGGCGATGATTTCGGTGCGCATGATCTCGCCCACCGCCTTGGCGATGCCCTCGTCGCAGTTCACCGCCTCGAAGTCCACGATGGCGATGGCGGGCTGCTCGGCCAGCCCGGCGACCGCCAGCAAAGCCAGCAGAATTACCAGTGTACGCATAATCCACCTTTTATCAAAGGAAGCCCTCACCCCGACCCTCTCCCACGGGGAGAGGGGGAGAACACCCCCCACCCCGGCCCTCCCCCCA
>DATKYS010000116.1 GCA_035528375.1 bacterium | reverse complement strand
GTCGCTCACGGTGACGTTGACCACGTGGTTGCCGAGGTTCAGAGTATTCCCCCATACAAACGATACCGTATCGCCGGTGAGGGAGTAGGAGACCACGGTCGAAAAATCGAGCACGATCGGATGCGGCGCGGCCCAGTCTATCCCGCTCCCGCCCGCGTCGCCGAAGCGGATGGCGAACGCCTGGTTGGCGACCGGCGGCATGGTATCGTTCACGATCTCCCGGTGCGCCGGCGACGAATACACGATCACCGGGCCCTTCGAGTCCACCAGAATCCCGTCCGACCATGCCTCTAAGTATAACCCGGCCCCGTTATAAGCCCGCACCCCCACGAAGTAACTCTGGTTCTCCGCCAGCGCAAGACCCATCCGCGTAACCTCGGTGAGTAAAAAGTTGTCGGTCCACCCCGCCACGTCGCACGACCCCAAGGCCGTCCCGATACAATACTCATACCGATCAATCCCCGAGGTCGTATCTCCCGCCACGGTCCAGCTCGCGTAAAGCTGATCCGTATACCCGGTGTAATCACCTTCATCCGTCACCGTAAACGCCGTGGGCGCCGAGGTGTCAACGCGGATGCCGTTGGATGAAGCCGGCTGGCTGGTGTTTCCGGCCTGGTCCTCGGCCATGGCGGTGACGAAGTAATTGACGCCCGAGGAGAGGGCCACGGCCCGGCTGATGACGCCGTCGGCGTCCAACTGCCAGGTGAGCAGGCTGTTCCATCCGGCGGTTGGATAGGCGGCGGTGCCGACGGCGTACCAGTACTGCTTGAGTCCGGCGGGCCCGAGGTCAACGGCGGTGGCGACGGCGTTGATCGAGGTGTTGTTGGAGGTATAGGTGCCGTCGTCGAGGACGTTTTGCATGACGGGTTTCTGGGAATCGAGGACGGTTGTGGTGTCGGGCGGTGTCGGCGGCGTGGGCTCGATGAGCACCGTGCCCAGCCGGGCCACGGTGTAAAATTTATAGGTGCCGTCGCCCCAGAAGGGTATGAAGCTGAACTGGTTTTCGAAGCAGGACTTGGAGTATCCGAGAATTGCCATGTTGATGTAAATGGAATTGTTATAGCTGGCGTAGAGGTCCACGGACGCGAGATAGTTGCTGCAGGTAAATATTACGGGCAAGGGCCCGGCGCTGAGGTAAGCCGGTGACGAGCATGATGACGAGGGGACGGGCTCGGTGACGAGGGGGTTGGTGTGATAGCGGAACTCGTCGAAGTTGGTTAGTCCGTCGCTGTCGGGGTCGGCGGTGTCGTCGGCGATCAGGGCGTTAGTGCCGTATTCCACTTCCCATTGGTCGGGCATGTGGTCGCCGTCGGTGTCCCGGAGCAGGGGGTCGGTGCCGGCGGCGAGCTCTTCGGGATCGGTCAAGCCATCGCCGTCGGAGTCCGGGCTGTTGGGATCGGTTCCGTAGAGGATGAGCTCTTCATAGTCGGTGAGTCCGTCGCCGTCGGAGTCGGTGTCGTCCAGGAGAGTGCCGTTCATGAACTCTCCCTCGTCGGGGATTCCGTCGTAGTCGGCGTCGTTGTAATAAAAGGAGGTATAGAATGCCTGCTGGGTCCCGGCGACGAAGAGCCTGCCGGCGATGTGGACGAGGCTGTTGTTCTCGCTGTACACGTCCTCGATGCGTGCGTTCATGATGAAGGGGATGGCGCTGGTCCACGTCTGTTTATACCTGGACATCCTGAAGACGCCGCCGCCATAGACGAAGGCGTGGACGACGCCGGGGCGGGTTTCGGTGATGTGCTTGGCGTACCTTGATCCCAGGGCCAGGGGCTCGGTCCAGGCGCCCGCATCCTTGTGGGCATAGTAGAGCGTGAAATCGCCCGTTATAAAGTTGAGGTTATTTACAAGAATGTGGACTCCTCCCGCCGGGCTATACCAGAGCGCGGGGTAGGCTCCCCATCCTTCGGAGAACTGGGCCACGCTCTCGCGGGCGGTCCATCCGGTCTGGCCCCATTTGCGGTAATAGACAAAGCAGCGGCCGAGTCCCGCGGCATCGTAATCGCTGGTATAAGCGACATAGACGGTGTTGCCGTGGACCATGAGGTCGGGCATCCATGAGTCTCCGGCCTCGCTGGTCAACTGGGCGGGCGCTCCCCATCCGGTTGCGGCATACCAGGTGTCGTAGAAGACCTGGACGGGGTCTCCGGGGTTTTGCTGCATGCCCCAGACGGCGCGGACAGTGGAGCTGGAGAGCACTCCGAGCTCGAAACCGTAGGGTATGCTCTGGTTGTATACGGCGGCATATCCGGTGGTGATGACGGTTTCTCCGGAGAGCGTTCCTCCCGAGTACATGGCGGAGAAGATTTTTTTGGCGGGCGATCCGCGGTGGTAGACGACCATGACGGCGGTGTTGGAGTCGAGGGGGGCGACGTCGAGGAGCTTGAGATCGGTATTGGATTCGGAGATGAGGGTCTGGGGCACGGACCAGGTGGCGCCGCCGTCGTAACTCTTGGTGACTTTGAGGGCGAACAGGTAATCGGGCAAGACCCAGTTCTTTTCCTTGTAGAAGATGGTGATCTTGCCGTTGACGTCCACGCTCATCTTGATGTCTTCATATCCGTAGTTGGCGGTGGAGGTATCGAGGATGGGGAGGGGTCCGTGCGGATAGTCGTCGGCTGAGTTGTTGGGGTCCTTGCCGAGATATAGCTCCTGGCCGTCGGTTTCGCCGCCGCCGTCGGTGTCGTTGCTGGCGGGGTTCAAATAATTCAGGCCGTCCTCGCAGACGTAATCGCGGGCCACGGCGCATGAGAGGTCGTTCCAGAAACCGGTGGAGCGGCTCATGGCGGCGCAGTCCTCGGCAGGGAGGTTGAGACGCTGGTAATAGGCTCTGGTGGTGTCGTTCACGGTCAATGTTGACCCGGGCAGGGTTCCGTAGTGGGCTCCGCGCAGATAGTCTCCGAAAGAGAGGTGCAATGTAGTATAGGTGGAGAAGCCATGGTGATAGTAGCGCTGGTCCATGGGGAATCCAGCCGCGAGATAATAGTACCTTCCGGCGACCAGGCTGGCGTTCAAGGTTCCGGAATTGATGAACCTGGCTCCGGAGCCGGAGGCGGCGAAGGTATTGGAGGCGATAAGGGTATAGGGCCCGGCCAGGGCGGTGGCTTCCCAGACATAGAAAATGACGGTGTTTCCGGTAGCCACATCGAGGTACTGATCGAAGTTGGTGAGGGTGGTGTCAATGGATGCCAGATACTTGTTGCCGACAATGTTGTTTCCCAGGGTTGTGGAGCTGTTGTCTCCGGCGATGTCGTAGATGTCGTCGGGTGCTTTTGCGATCCAGTTTTCATAAACGTTCGGCTCGCCGTTTGACCAGATGAAAGAGTCCTCGGTCGTGATGTCGTTGTATCCGAGGTAGAGGTTGGTGGTGGAGAGCAGGGTCGCGGCGGTGTTGTAGACGAACTGGTTCTCGGCGGTGGTCTCGATGGAGACGAGGTCGCCGCCGTAGGATTGGCATAGAGTGCGGGCGTTGGGCCAGGTGGAGGCGGAATCGCAGAAGAGGTAGTGATGGGGTCCGAAGGTCTGGAGGCTGCATCCGGAGGAGATGCAATCGTCGGAGAGGCAGTTGAAGTCGTCGCCCAGGGTGAGCTCGTAGCCGTCGCCGAGGCCGTCGAGGTCGGTATCCACGACGGTGGGGTCGGTGTCGTAGCCGGCGACTTCGAGGTAGTCGTCGAGCCCGTCGCCGTCGGTGTCGGTGTCATTGGGGTCTGATCCGATGAGGAACTCCTGGAGGTCGTTGATTCCGTCGGCGTCGGTGTCGGGAAACGCGAGCGAGGTGAGATAGGTCCCCTGGAGCTGTCCGCTCAGGGAGAGAATGGCGTAAAAGATATGGAGGGTGGAGCCGTTGTTGTCGGTGAACATCTTGAAGGCGATGGCCCATTCGTCGCGCTCATATTTGAGCGGTCCCAGGAAACCGAAGTGGGAGAGGCCGGTGTATCGGTTCATGAAGGCGGCGTAGAGGTTGTCAAGGCGGTCGAGGGCGATGGGGGCAACCGGGTTTACGCCGGCGATTTCGGCGATAGGGGTGATGGTCTCCCATTCGCCATCGCGGCGGACGCGCAGGGTGGAGTAGTGGGTGTCATACTCATACCAACTGACATAGACATTGTTATTGGAGTCCACGGCGATCCTGGGGGTGAGGGACGACGCGTCATAGGATGAGGACACCTGGTAGAGGTTGGTCCAGGTCCCGCCGTCAAGCTCGAGGTACCATATTTCCTCCTGCCAGGTGTCGGCGGTCTGCCAGGCGAGGTGGAGGTTGCCGTCGGTCCCGGCCGCGGCGTCAAAAGCTCCGCCGGCGTTGGTGGCGTCGGGGATTTCCACTTTCCTCGCGGTCCAGGTGTTGGTGGGCGGGTCGAGGACGCTGTAGGCGATGGTGTTGCCGTACCATTCGCGGTAGAAGACGTAGAGGTCTCCGTCGGCGCGGAGCACGGGCAGTGGATTGTAGTAATAGGTGGAGGTGTTTTGCGTGATGTCCACCGGATCGCTCCAGACCCCGAGCGGACTGCGGCTGCGATAGTAAAGCACGGTGGGCATGGTGGTGTTTCCGGGTTCATAGACCATGTGCACGGTGTTGCCCTCGGCGGCGATGCGGGGGGCGTCGCAACTGGTGGCGCTGATGACGGTTGGCGTTGACCATCCTCCGCCGGAGTTGGAAGCGTAGTAGATGTCGGTCTGGTTGCGCTTGATGAAGACCACGTGGAAGGTCCCGTTGCGGGTCTGGGTGATGTCAATGTCGCCCAGATCATCCGCGGAGATGAGCGATGGCGCCGACCATTTTCGGTCGTCGGCCGGTGAGTGGGGGTCATGGGCGATCAGGGCTTCGAGGCCGTCCCATTCCAGGCCGTTGTCGGTGTCGGGGTTTAACTGGTCGGTGCCGGTGTCGGTCATGTCAATGAAGACGCCGGTGCCGGTCTCGACGGCGTTCATCAGTCCGTCCTGGTCAAGATCCAGATCGTAACTGCCCGGGTCAAGGCCCAGCTCATACTCTTGGAGGTTGGTGAGGCCGTCGGAATCCGGGTCGGCGGCGGCGTCGTCCACGAGCGGGTCGGTGCCGTACTCATGTTCCCACTGGTCGTCCATGCCGTCGCCATCGGTGTCAATACTGTTGGGATCGGTCAGGGTGAGGTAAAGCTCGTCAACGTCGCTGAGTCCGTCGCCGTCGGAGTCGGCGAGCTGGGGGTCGGTGCCGTAATAATATTCCTGCCAGTTGGTGAGCCCGTCGGAATCGGAATCGAGGACGAGGTCAACGGGGTCGAGGGGGTCGAGTCCGTGATCGTACTCCCATCCGTCCGCCATGTCGTCGCCGTCGGTGTCCCAGTTGTTGGGATCGGTGTCAATGCCGGGGGTGTAGTTGTTGGGGTTGCCGTCGAGGTTGACCTCGTCATAATCGGCGATGCCGTCGCCGTCGGTGTCGGCCGCGGCGGGCAGGGTGTAGAGGGTGAGGACTTCGAGGGAGTCGGAGAGTCCGTCGGAGTCGGTGTCGGCGAGGTTGGGGTCGGAGCCCCACTTGTACTCCTGGAGGTTGGTGAGTCCGTCGCCGTCGGGGTTTTGGCTCCCGTTGGCGGAGTTGGGGTTCAGGCCGTGGGCGGTCTCCCAGGCGTCGGGCATGGAGTCGCCGTCGGTGTCGGGGGAGGTCGAGGTCGCGCCCCATAAAACTTCGCGGCGGTCTTCGAGGCCGTCGCCGTCCTGGTCCGCGACGCGGCAGACGTCTCCGGCGGGCTCGGTGATGACGAACTCATAATAGGCGGTGGTCGAATTGCCGAACGTGTAAGTAGAGGGCGCGGGGAACCCGGCATAAGCGACGCCGTACCTCAAGCTCCCGAACGAGGTATTGGCCGGGAAGGGGAAAGCGCTCTGGTAATAATACGTGGTGGATGCATTGAAGCCGTAGAGGAGCGCGTAATATTTTCCGGCCTCAAGGGTGAGTCCCATGTTGTCGGGTCCGTACCAGCGGAGCGGGCCGGTCCCGGTGGGCACCTGGTAGGATGCGATCATGGTATAGGTGCCGCTCAGGCTGGAGCTCTCATAAACACGGAAGTCGAGATTAACATCGGCGGCGGGGTTGAGGTAGGCTATGAAGGTCACGAGCCTGGTGTCCTGGTCCACCTGGTACTTGTCGCCGCGGTAGATGTTGGAGGATATGCTGTTGATGGCCGGGCTGCCGGCGTTGAAGGGCGCGGGGCAAGCGGGGTACGAGCGCTGATACAGGAGCGAGTTGCGGAGCAGCTTGTGCGCGGGGTCGGTGAGGGCCGGGAATTCCAGGGGATAGGTGGAGCATATGGTCTGGCCCCGGCCGAAGCTGAAGACGTCATGGACGAACTTATCATCAAAGAAGCCTCCCGCGACCAGGTGGGTGGGGGTCCCGCCCCAGCCGTTGAATTCGCCCATGGCGGCGCCGGCGGAGATGGCGGAGCGGGGCACGTCGGACATGATGGGGTGCGCGGGCTCGAGGATGGAAAGCCCGTCGCTCACGTTGGCGAAGGGCGGGGCCTTGATGCCGGTGGGCATGGTGTAGTAGGAGTGCCACTTGCCGTAGGCCGGCGAGGCCGCGCCGTGGAACTCGAAGTTCCCGCCCGCGCCCGCCCAGTCGTTGATCCACTTGCTGCTCTGGGCCAGCTGGTCGTAAAAGGCCTGGGGCTGGTTGGAATGCACCACGACCTTGTCAAAGGGGGAGAGATCAACGTTGCCGAGGCCGGCGCTGGAATAGACGCTGAAGGGGATGCCGAAGCTGGCGAAGATGGAGTCCTCCTTGGTCCCCCAGGCGGCGCTGTCGCGCAGCACCGCGGCGCGGGCCGGGAAGCAGCCGTGGTCGCAGAAAATCAGCCTCTGATTATAAAAACTGGTCCAGGAAATCGGAGTCAGTTGCTCCGGCGGAGGCGCGGTAATAGCAACCAGCAGCCTCGCCCCGGTGGCGGCCTGGCCGAAGAAAAGGTTCTGGGGAGGAGTGCCGGGATAATTGCCGTAGAAATATCCCACCGCGTCATTGCTCCACGTGGTCATGACGGTGTATTTAGACGCCGGGTCAAAAATCACGTTGATCGGGCCGGAATCGTACCAGGCCGTGCCTCCCGTAACCACCGACACCGCCCGCTCAAAAACCTTGGTGGCCAGGCCGCTGATGGTCGAGCCTTCATACACCGTGAAATATAGGGTTGAGCCGTCCGGTGGGTCCAGCATTTGGGAATAGGACTCCAGCACGGTGCCCTGGGTCACCCGGAACTGGTTGCCCCGGCCCGAGAGCGCAACCGCGCCCCGGGTGGCCATGCTGCCCAGCGTGATGGTGGTCTCCGAGTAATCGTCCAGCTTCGTTACCGGGCTCCTGCCCTCCGACGCCTCGGTCCCGTCGTTCACCCCGCCGCCGTCCGAGTCCGCGCTCTGCGGGTCGGTCCCGGACAGGTACTCGGAGAAGTTCTTGAGACCGTCGCCGTCCGGGTCCAGGCCGGAGTCGTTCACGAGAGGATTCAGCCCGTGAGTGTACTCCCAACCGTCAGGGATGCCGTCATTGTCGGTGTCCGGATCCAGCGAGTTGGTGCCCAGCACGGTCTCCTGGGCATCGGTAAGCCCGTCCCGGTCCCGGTCATCAAGGGCCCAGGCCCGGGGAGCAATACCCGTCAACAACAGGGCCAGAACTATGCATAAGCAAAAACCAAGCCTCTTCATCATGATCCCCTTCCCCTGGCAGTGGCGCATTTAACTTGAAATAATCATTGTAACAAGCTGTTCCCCCGCGCATTTCATGATTTGCAATTCCGCGGGGAATGATATTTAACGGAAACTGCGCCAAGTCATGTTTTAATAGACGATTATCTTCGAATTTTTATGGTATTTTGCGGAGTGCGGCAGCTCATGGCCTGTAATGAAGTCTCATCCCCATCCCTTGTTCATCTCGGCCTTGATGATCTCCATTTCCCGCTCGTCAAGATCATACAATCCGGCCACGACGCCGTCAATCTCGCGGTCGAGCCGGGCGATGGTCTCCGGGTCGGCGGCGGCCTCCCTTTTAAGGACGGCGCTGACCAGGGCGTCGTGCAGCTCCCGGGCCGCCGGGTCGCTCCAGTTGATGGGCCGGATGGGGAGAGTGTCGAGGTGGATCTTTTTGATCTGCGGCGTGGTGGCCCGGTTGGTGATCTTGCGGTGGCGGAAGCAGAACGACATCACCCGGGAGTTGAGGATGCCCAGGAAATAAGCGAGCTGATATTTCCGGGAGAGACGCCGGTCCTTCAAGAACGCGAAATAGAGCGACTGCTCCGGGATGTCGCCGCTCTCGTCGCGGGCCGCGACCAGACGAGCCCCCGTCTTGCGCAACAGGATGCGGTGCTTTTTCGTCAGCTTGTCCAGGTTGCGGGTCCCGCCGGCCAGGTTGGGAAGCGTGAACTCGAACCAGGCCGAGCCGCTCCGCGCGTACGGCGACACGTGCTCGCCCTTGAGCACCGCCAACTGGTTTTCCGAGGTCCGCTCCCCGGTGATGCGGCGGGGCTTGGCGATGAAGCCGACACCGGTCTCCATGAAGTCGGAAAGCGACCGCCGCCCCGCGGCCTCGATCTTCTTGAGCACGTCCTCCGCCGAGCCGCCGCGCGCGTCTTGCGGCACGAAGACCTCGCCCTTGAGCCAGAACCCCTGCGAGACCTCGGAGCCCGCGCCCGAGGCGTCGCTCAAGATGATCCGGGCCGACCGCCGCGGCCGCGGGCGCTTGCAGTAAACGTAAACCAGGGTGTCGGCGGCCACGCCCGGGAACGGCTCGCGGTAGTGGAGCCGCGAGAGCTCGCCGTGCTCGAGCATGAACTTCCGGAGCGGCGCGTACTGCTCGTTCTCCGCGATGCGGTCCGGCGCCACGAAGCTGTGCCAGCCGTTCTCCGCGAGCAGCTCGATGGCGCGGCGGATGAAGAACTCCACGACGTTGGGGCGGTAGGTGTCCGCGTGGTAGCGCTCCACCAGGTGCTGCACCACGTCCTGCGAGTACGGCACCTGCTTGTGCCGCCCCTTCAGGCTCACCCACGGCGGATTGCCCACGATGCAGCTGAACCCGCCCTCCCCCATGATGTGGCCGAAACCGTTTTCCGGGTCACGCCAGAAAAAGGGCTTGAGCGCCGGCGCCTGGCCCGAGTCAAAAAGGCTGGCCTGCTGGGGAAACCGCTCCTCCACGATGGCGTCGCCCTCCCGCAGGTTCCGAAACAGCGGCGCCGGGTCGGGCGCCGCGCCCCGCAAAGCCGGGACATCGGCCACCGCCTCAACGAACAGCGCCCGCCGCGCCAGCTCCAGGGCCACGCCGTCTATGTCAACCCCGAATATGTGCTCGCCGATCAGCTCCAGGCGCCGGGCCGGGTCCAGCACCGGCCGTCCCGATTCACCCCGCTTGACCGGCGCGAACAGGTCCCCGCCCCGGATCGAGTAGCGCGAAAGCTCGCGGGACGAAAGGCGGCGGAAGGCCTCGAGCAGAAAATAGCCCGCCCCGCAGGCCGGGTCCAGGACCCGCGCCACGCCGGGACGACGCTCGGCCCAAAGCCCCTCCAGCGCGTGCTTGAGAGCGAATTCCACGATGTGCCGCGGCGTATAATAGACCCCGTTCCGCCGAAGCCCCGGCAGACCCTCCTCCCACAGCGCGCCCAGGCACTCCACCGGCATCTGCGGAGGCCAAAAGCGGCTGAGCTGCATCTCCCGGTAAAGCTCGCCAAGCTCCGGACCCGGACCCAGCTCTTGCCACGCCTCCAGGTCGAACAGCGCGAACCCGGCCCACCCATTGAGCTCCGCCAGCTTCTCAACGGCCAATGCCCCCTCCAGCGGGCGCGAGCGCTTGCCCCCGCACAGCCAGCGGTCCGAGAGCGAGCGGTGATCCTCCAAAAGCCGAACCACGAACAGGTCGCGCACCATGCAAAGCACCCGGGCCTCGACCTGGCTGAGCCGGACCGGGTCAGAGTCTCCGGCCAGCGCCCGGGCCCGGCGGGCGCAGGCGCGCCAGGAACGGATCAGAATCCGGGAGCCCGGAAGATCATACCGGCTCGAACTGTCTGGGCTGTTTTTCATCATGTCCGCGAAACGCCAAGATAACAAAAAATTGTGGGCGGCTCAAGAGGCCGTAGCCGAATCACGCCGCTTCCCCTCCATATCATGCGCCGAAAGGATATAATACGGCGCCCCGGAGAAAATTTGAAGCCGCCGGCCCGAAAACACTCTTGTCCAAAATAGGCCGTAAGAAAACCGCCAAGACGCCAAGAGCGCCAAGGATCGCCAAGTAAATCATGATGTTTTTTTGCGGCCCGGCAAAGAACAGCTCCGGAGCGTTGGCCCCAACCGGCTTGGCGAACCGGC
>DATKYS010000115.1 GCA_035528375.1 bacterium | reverse complement strand
GGTCGCCCGCATGTCCCCTCCCCCCTTTGGGGGGAAGGTTGGGAAGGGGGGTGCAGCGGCCCCCCTCTCCCTGTGGGAGAGGGGATGGGGGTGAGGGCTGCCTTAGAAAAAAACGGGCCGACCTGAACGGCGCGCCGTCGGTCGGCCCCTACATCATCGCAGCAAGTATACGCGACTGACGCCTAATTCGCCGTCTCGGGGGAGCCCGCCAGCTTCGGCACGTGGGGGAGCCGGGCCCTCGCCGAATCGCCGCGCAGCAGCATCCAGAAGGTGGCGAGGATGAGCCGCAGGTCGTAGAGGGCCCCGGCCCGTTCCAGATAGGCCAGGTCGAGGCTTATCTTCCGCGCCAGAATCCACTCGTAGTCCTGGTCCACCTGCTCCTGGGTGATGACCAGCGACTCGTTGATGTAGCGGAGCTGGGCCAGGCCGGTGATGCCGGGCCGGAGCTCCAGGATGCGCCGCTGACGCCCGGTGAGGCCCGAAAGATAGCAGGGAAGCTCGGGCCGCGGTCCCACCACGCTCATCTCGCCCCGGAGCACGTTGAACAGGTTCGGCAGCTCGTCCAGCTTCCAGGAGCGCAGGAAGGCGCCCACGCGGGTGATCCGGGGATCGCCCGCCGAGGTGATGCCGCGGCCGTCCGCGCCCGTCTCCATGGTGCGGAACTTATACATCCTGAAGATGCGCCCGCGGCGGCCGACGCGCTCCTGCCGGAAGAGCACCGGACCCGGCGAGCCCAGGGCTATCGCCACGACGATGACGCCCATCACCGGCGCGAACAGGACGACGCCGACCGCGGCGACGACGAAATCCAGGGCTCTTTTTAGAAAACCGCGCATCTTGTTAATGTTCAATTAGTTGCAGGAGAAATATACCCGGCGATCCCACGAATTGTCAAGTCCGGCCGGTATATGGGGTGCAAGAAAAATGCCACCCGTCCGCGGAAGGGCCCGTGAAGGGATTTTCCGGCGCGTACACGGCCTTTCGCGGGCCCCGGCCGAAGAAAAGACCGTGAAAAAAGCCCCCGCCCGCCGCCGCGACGGGGCAAAAAGTAACGCCCGGCGCGTTCAACGGGCCCGCAGACGGAGCGCCAGGGCGTTGGCGGATACCGACAGGGAGCTCACGGCCATCGCCCCCGCCGCCAGCACCGGCGACAGGAGCCCCAGGCCGGCCACCGGCAGCATCCCCGTGTTGTAGGCGAAGGCCCAGAAGAGGTTGCCCTTGATCGTGCCCCGCGTCTTCCTCGCCAGGACGAAGGAGCGCGCCACCGCCCCGATGCCGCCGTGGACCAGCGTCACGTCGGCCGACTCCACCGCCACGTCGGTGCCCGAGGCCAGGGCGACCCCCACGTCGGCCGCGGTGAGCGCCACGGCGTCGTTGATGCCGTCGCCCACCATTGCCACCCTCGCGCCTTCGGCCTGGAGCCGCCGGACCAGCTCCGCCTTGCCCGCGGGGTCGAGACCGGCGTGGACCTCCCCGATGCCGAGCTTCTCCGCGACCGCCCGGGCCGGGGCCTCGCGGTCCCCGGTGGCCAGGACGGTCCGGATGCCCAACTTTTTGAGCCCGGCCAGCGCCTCGGCGGCCTCGGGGCGCGGCTCGTCGGAAACCGCCAACGCGGCCAGGAGGGCTCCGCCCTGGGCCAGGTAGGCGATGCCGGAGCCGGACGCCATTTTTTCCGCTTCGAACCCGTCGGCGGCGGATACGTCAATCCCGGCGGCCTCCAGCATGGAGCGCTGACCCAACAGAATCACGGCGCCGCCCCGTGAGCCCCGGACGCCGGCGCCAGCCAGCTCCTCAACCTCCGCCACATCCGAGGGGGCGATGCCGCGCTCCCCGGCGGCGGCCAGGACCGCCGCGGCGAAGGGGTGGTTGGAGCCCCGCTCCAGGCCCGCCGCCAGCGCCAGCGCCTCACCCTCCTCCGACCCGAAGGTCTCGACCTCCGTGACCCGGGGACGACCCAGGGTCAGCGTCCCGGTCTTGTCGAAGACCACGGTGTCAACGGAGGCGGCGGTTTCCAGGACGGCGGCGTCGCGGAAGAGGACCCCCCGACGGGCCGCCAGACCCGACCCCACGATCACCGCCATGGGTGTCGCCAGCCCCAGGGCGCAGGGGCAGGCGACGACCAGGAGGCTGACCGCGTTCACCAGGGCGGCCTCCGCCGACCCGCCCAGCCAGTACCACAGGGCGAAGACGACCACCGCGAGCCCCAGGACCACCGGGACGAAAATCCCGGCCACGCGGTCCGCCAGCCGCTGGGACGGGGCCTTGGAGGCCTGGACCCGCCCGACCAGCTCGGCGATTTGGGCCAGGACCGACCCGGCGCCGACCTCGGTGACGCGCATTTCGAGGAGGCCGCCGCCGTTCACCGTGCCGCCGACCACCGCGTCCCCGACGGTCTTGTAAACCGGCAGCGGCTCGCCGGTTAGGAGCGACTCGTCCACGCTGGAGCTCCCGCGCTCCACGACGCCGTCGGCGGGGATTTTCGCCCCGGCGCGGACCAGCAGCCGGTCGCCCTCCCGGAGACGGTCCAGAGGCACCTCGGATGTGGAGCCGTCGGGGTTCAATTTGAGGGCGCTCTTGGCCGCCAGGCCGAGGATTTCGCGGAGCGCCCGCCCCGCCCGGCGCTTGGCCCGCACCTCCAGGTACTTCCCCACCCCGATGAGGGTGACTATCATGGCCGGCGCGTCGAGGTAGTAGGGTCCGGGCGAACCGCCCAGCAGGCGGACGGCGCCGAATATATACGCCGCACCCGCGCCCAGGGCGACCAGCGTGTCCATCCCCGGACGACCGTTTTTCAGCTCGCGGACCATGCCCCGGAAGAAGGGCCAGCCAACGAAGCCCAACGCCAGCGTCGAGAGCGCGAGCTGAAGGACCGGCAGGTGCAGCGGCATCCAGAACATCCCCGCCAGGAGCGGCAGGGAGAGAAGGATGCCGGTGAGGACCCGGGCGAGCTGCCACCCTTCCCGGCGGCGGTCCGCCCGATCGGCGTCGTTTTCGGGTTCCGAGGTATCACGGGGCAGCCGGGCGCCGTAGCCCGCTCGGCGCACCGCCCCTAAAAGCTCCACGGGCGTCACGCGGGTCGGGTCGTAGCGCACCGAAGCGGTTTCGGTCCCGAAGTTGACCTCCGCGGCGAGGACCCCGGCGGTCCGCTCCAGCTCCCGGGAGATGTTGCCCGCGCAGTTGGCGCAGTGCATCCCGGTCAGCTCCAGGAGCACGGTGGATTCGCGACCCGGGCCGTCGTGCGGCGCGTTCATGACGGCTCCTCCGTCGGATTCGACCTATCGAGAGTCATCCCGGTGGATTGAATCGTTTAATAAGGGGGACTCGCGGGGTCCCCCGACATTCATGCCTGGGCCGATGACTGGAACCCCCCGGCTTGAAGCCGGCCACGGCCCCACGGGGAGCGGTTCATGATTTTCTCGGCCCCTCCCCGCGAGCGCACGTCAGAGCCCCGCTTTTATCGCCCCCCCGGCTCGAAGCCGGCCACGGCCCCACGGGGAGCGGTTCAGGATTTTCTCGGCCCCTCCCCGCGAGCGCACGTCAGAGCCCCGCTTTTATCGCCCCCCAGGTGGTGTCCTCAACGCTGTAATTCCCGGTGGTGAAGGTCCAGACGAAGTCGTCGGGCATCTCGTGACCGTGGTTATCGGCAAGGCCGGCGGCCACGGTGCACCTTATCAGGTCAACCGGCAGGTCCTCGTCGGGCGTGAACGTGCACAGGACGTCCTTCGGGTCGGTGGCGTCAATGCCGAGAGTCCCCGAAATCTCGCCCGTCGGACGCGGGTCGGCCCGGCCCACCGCCAGGGTTGAATCCGACCCCAGAGCCCTGCCACCCGACCGCCGCGACGTGTCCTCCACCGTGAACACTATCGTATCGGTGTCTACGGGATGTATATCGTGCACACAGTGGAACACGATGTCCGTGTCCACCGGCACGCCGGTGTCCCCATCGTCGGGGTCCATGCTGGTCACGTAAGGCGGTTCACCGGGTATCCAACCACCTGTCCACATATAATCGAGCACGTTTTCCCAAAGCTGCTGCTCCTGGCCGCCGCCGATGAAGCTCTCGTAGAGGCCGGTGATGACGCCCTCCTCGTTCTCCGCCTCCAGGATACCGGCCTGGTTGGCGGTCTCCGAGGCGGTCCAGCCGGTCACCGGGCTGGCCGTGCTCCAGTTGTAGCGTTCGTGGTAGACGCCGAAGCCCCAGCCGTGCATATCGAGGGTCCACGGATCAATGCCCTGGACGATGTCGTGGCCCGAATCCCAGACGTAATGGCTCGCGGTGAAGCCCATGGTCACGGGGCTCGAAGCGCCCATGGCGTTGATCAAGCCGGTGGAGTAGCCGTAGTTGGTGGCCCAATCGAAGAAATGCAGCTTCGCGTAGTCGGTGTACCAGTTCACCAGTGCGGCCCAGTCGCTGGAGGTGGTGCTGGTGTAGTTTATCGCGGCGACGATGCACATACTCCAGTCGCTTCCGGTCAGGGCGGATATGAAGGTGGGCCATGTGCTGCCGTCGTAGTACGTGGCGGAGCAACTCGGCCACAGGCTGCTTATCGCGCTGGAGAGGTAGT
>DATKYS010000114.1 GCA_035528375.1 bacterium | reverse complement strand
GACAGGCGGGGTACGGAGCCCCCGCCTTACATTCGGGCGCACGGCGGTTGACGCAATCACCGACTCCACCCCGCCTCACGGTTATTAAAAAGCCCCGCCGACGGGACCCTCTCCGTATTAACCGACCTCACCGCCCCTCCTCGAACCTCCTCCGATCCAGGCTCACGGAAAGCATCGTGGCCGTGGCGAATAAATTCCGCATGACCGGACGGCTGAGGAAGGATCGCCGGTGCCTGGCCTGGGTCAAATCGCCCAGGACTCCCTCCAGCTCGTCCATGGCGCTCTTGAGCGAATTTTTCGCCGCCTTCTCGTCCCCCTGGGCCAGATGGGCGCGACCCATCAGGTGATATAGCAGGGCCTGATTGACGGGGTTACCGCTCCTCTCGTCGAGCACAATGGCCTGCCGGGTCAGGTCCAGGGCTTTATCGGCGTCGCCCAGCGCCAGCTCGGCCTCCGCCAGCCCCTGCAGGAAATTCGCCCGGTGTATGTCCGAGCCCAGGCTTTCCAGCCTAGGTCGGGCCTCTTCGAGGATCTCCTTCGCCCGCTGCGGCCGCTGGGTCATCACCAAGATTTCGGCCAGCTGCTGGACGGCCTTCAACTCCCAACTCAGCATGGATGTGTCCCGAAACCCGCTCAGCGCCCTCGTCAGGAGGTCCTCGGCCAGTTCGAGGTTTTCCTGCTCCAGGGCCACCCGCCCCAAGACCCACAGCAGGATGCGGCGATAGGGGCTCTCCTCGGACAGCCGGACCTTGAGCCCGTCCAGTGTGGTCAGCGCCTCGGCCGCCAGCCCCAGGTTCACCAGCGCCAGCCCCAGGTTCAGCTCCACGGCGTTGAGGTAGGCGGTGTAGCGCGTGCCGGCGAAGTACGCCCGGCACAGCTCCAGGCAGTCGAGGGCGGACTCCAGCCTCCCCCAGTTCAGGTAAATCATGCCGAGGTTGTTCAGGATCGTCATCCGCTCGTGGGGCGCCCTCACTCTATCGAATATCGGCAGGCATTCGAGGTGGAGGTCCGCCGCCTCACCGAAGCGCCCCTGCAGGTAGAGGATGTTGGCCAGGCCCAACTTGGCTTCGGCCAACCCCCGCAGGTCGCCCCTGAGCCGGGCGTGCTCCGCAGCCGCGTCGAGCTGTTTCGCGGCCTCCTCCAGCCGGCCCAGGTGCCTGTTGACGTTGCCCAGATCAATCTCCGCCGACACCCCCAGCCACGTGATGCCCCCGCGCTTCTCCGCCTTGACCAGGTCGGCGAGGATTTTCCCCGCCTCCTCGAACTTCCCGCCCCGCCTCAGGTGCTTGGCCTTCATCAGCTTTTTCACGTACCCGATGCCTTCCAGCTCGGGAAAGCCCATCAGCTCGTCCACCAGAGACCCGTCCCGCTCGAGGTCGCCGAGGGTGTCCTGGATGTCCACGGCCCGGCGAAGGGCCAGCGCCCCCTCCCGCGTTCCACCGAATCGCTCCGCAGCCTCCCGAAAGCACCGGACTGCGGCGTCGTTCTCGCCCCTCGCCTCGTGGACGGTCCCCCGGAGGAGACACTCCCGCCCCGCGAATGGGGCGTCCTCCACCGAGAGCGATCCCCGGACGATATCCAGAAGCCGTAACGCCGAATCGAACCGGAGGAGTTCGATGTCGGCCTGGGCGAGGATCAGTCGGGCCTCCAGGCTCAGCCGTTTATCCCGACCCCTGGACGCGACTCCCTCCGCGAGGGGCTCCAGGGAACAGATGGTGGGGAAAAAGCCCGATCGGTGCAGGCGTTCCAGCACATCCACCAGCCCGATCAGGGCCTCGTCGTCACGACCGACGGCCGAGAGGTGCTTCACCCGGAAAAAATCCTCGACAAAGCTCCGCCCGGTCTCGACCTCCGCGGACAGCCCGGCCCGATGAACCTTGTCCATCATTTCCCCGGCGAAATCGGCGATCCACCCGCCGAATCGCGGTGCGCGGAGTGTGTAACCCCCATCCACCCGCTCGCAGAAGAACCTCCTCGTCAACTCGCCCAGCAGCTTCTCCACCCGCTTCTCACTGAAGCCGGTGCTCCTCGCGACGCTCTCCGCAGACTGCGGGCGCGTCTCTCCGGCCAGGGCGCACAGGACCTTCTTTTCCTCCTTCCTCAATCCCTCCCAGCGGTACATGAAGAGCTGGATGGTCGTTTTCGATGTGAGCAGGCGCTCTTCGAACACGCCGTCCAGGTCCAGCTCGTAGTACGCCCGTAGCTGCTCGGCGTGAACCCGGCTCCGGGGCAGTTCCGCGAGGTAGTGCTCGAGCTGCCCCGGGTTGAGCCTCCGACCGAGTTCTTCGCCGAGTCTCCCCAACTCCTCGGACCGGACGACGGGCAGGTATCGCAGGTGGAGGCTGTCCACCCGGTCAAAGTACTCGGAGGAGACCGCGCCGCTGGTCCCCCCCAGAACCAGAAGAATAGGGGTGCGACTCCGCTCGCTCATCAGCCTCTCCAGAACGGCCAGGGTTTCCAGGTCTCCTCCACCCTCGGTGTTGTCCGCGAAAACCGCCGTGGGCCCCTCCATGACCCGTCCGAGGAGTTCGATGGTATAATCCACCCGCGTCCAGCGCAGACCGGTCGGGTCGCCCGCGTCGTCCTCGGCTTTCCCTTCACCGGCTTCGGCGTAGCCTTCCTCGAGGAGGCGGAGATTTTCCGCCAGCGCGGCGGGGAGCGATTCGCGCAGCTCAGCCCAGGGGGCATACCCCTCCACTATCGTCTTCACCAGGCTCAGGGGTTCCACCACCCCACCCCGGTCGGCGGTGCGGATTACCCTGAATCCGGATTTAACCGCGAAGGCGGCCAGCGCTTCCCGGAAGGCGGCTCCGTCGCCCCCCATCTCCCCGGCGCACTCGATGAGAAAAGCCCTGCGCCGGGCGGCGTTCAGGCTCTCCTCGATGATCCGGTCCAGACCGGGGTCCACGCCGGGAAGGTCGTGTACCAACCTGTACTTCCGGCGACCGGAAAGCCCGGCCGGATGGCGGAACTCGGGTGGTAATTTCTTCTCGTATGTCATGGCGCTATAAGGAGCCTTTACTTCAATTTAACACGTCTTTCATCGAATGTAAATTGACCTTTCCCACCTCCCCGCGGCGTACGCGCGGCCACGCCGGTGACTGAAGCCGAAGCATCCCGAACCGGAGTTTTCTTCCTCGGCGGTCCGACGGCCGTCGGCAAGGGCGCTCTGGCTACTCGCCTCGCCGGGGCATTCCCCGTCGAGCTGGTCCTGTGCGATTCGGTCAAGGTCTACCGGGGACTGGAAATCGGGGCCAACAAGCCCTCGCCCGAGCTCCGCGCCGGCTTTCCCATCCACCTGGTGGACGTCTGCGACCCCACTGAAAGGTTTTCCGCCGGCCGGTACGCCCATCTGGCGGCCGCGGCCGTCGCGGGAATCCACCGCCGGGGGCGGATACCGCTGATCGTGGGCGGGACGCTCCTCTTCGCCCGGGCTCTCCTCGACGGTCTGAGCGGGGCCCCGGAGACGGACCCCGATATCGAGCACGGGCTGGAGGCGCTCGAGACCGAGGAGCTCGCGGAAAGGCTCCGGCGGTGCGATCCGGTTTCGGCCAACCGCATCCATCCCCACGACCGGCAGCGTCTCGCCCGGGCTCTGGCGGTCCACCTCCAGACCGGTCGGGGGCTCTCCGAGTGGAACGCCGATAATGCGTCCCGCCCAATCGAGGGACCGGTGACCCGGATCGCCCTGGTCCGTCCCCGGGACGAGCTCTACGGGAGGATAAACGACCGCTCCCGCCGGATATTCGAGCGGGGCCTGGTGGAGGAGGTGCGGGGTCTGCTCGAATCGGGTATGCCCCCCTCGGCACCCGCCCTGGAGTCCATCGGGTACCTCCAGGCGGCGGCGTGCCTGCGCGGGGAAATTCCCCCCGAGCGGGCGATCGAGGACACCGCCACGGCGACGCGCAGGCTGGCTAAGCGCCAACTGACCTGGATCCGCTCCGATCCGAGGTTCGACTTGCTCGGGGTGGACGCCCCCGGGGAGGAGTCGGCGTACGACGCACTGGCGCGTCGTCTCGGAGCGATTTCTTGACCTCGGAGATTGCGTTCTGCTAGAATCAAAATACTGAAAGTTGACCCAATTATTGGAATTACGGGGTATCCCACTCCCCCGGAAAGGGGCCGAGATGCGCCTGACCCGTTTTGCCGCCCTTCTCATCGGGCTGTGCACCATCGCCACCATAGGTTGCGGCGCCAGCAGCGACGAGCTCATGTCCTCGGTCGTAACCGCTGAGGACGCCCGCGCCAGACTCCTCGCCCGGGACGAAATCGTCAAGCTCGGCGAAGAAGGAGTGGACATCTTCGCCAAGCTCCTCGATTTCTCGACCGTGCGCAACCTGTTCGAAACCCAGGTGCCCCCCGCGCGCCTCTCGGAGATGGACGAGGAGGCCATCATGCGGGAGGTAACGGACATCCGCATCACCGCGGTCCGGGGCATGGCCGCCATCGGTTCCATCTCCGCGACGCAACCTCTCATAGACGCCTCCTACCTCCCGGAATCCCAAACCGAGAATCTGGGGGAACCCATCGCTATCGGGGAGGACGAGCTCTCCATCGAGCTGGCGGCCCAGTTCCGCTGCGAGGTGATGATCGCCCTCGGCCAGCTGGCCTTCGGCAGTGAGAAGGATCGCGAGGAGGCCATAGACCTATTCTCCTACGGCGCGAACGATCCCGACCCCGGCGTTCGCATCTGCACCGCCGGTTCCCTGGCGTCCCTCCACCTCCACGAATCGGGTTACTTCCTCAAGCAGCTCGCCGAGGACCAGGTGGCCGGAGTCCGCGCCGCGACCTTCAACGCCATCCATGCCATCGGGAGCTACTACGTCGCGCACGCCCTCCAATCCATCTCCTACGGGGACGATAAGACGGCCGAGCTCGACCGGCAAAACCTAAAAACGCTCGAGGATTCGGTTTACCAGCACTGCATCAACGCCCTGGAGGACCCGGAACCCTCGGTCCGCATCCCGGCCATCCAGGCCCTGGACGTTTTCGACGACACGACATCCGTCACGCCGCTGATGCGCTCCCTGTCCGACGCCAACGAGCGCGTCCGCATCGCCACCGTCAACGCCCTCGCGAGCTTCGAGAATGAGGAGGGGAAGCAGGCGGTCGAAACGGCCGTCGTCGCCGCCCTCGGCGAGGACGATCCGCAGAGACGGATGATGGCCGCTATGGTTCTCGGACGGATGCGGACCGGCGGGGAGGCAATGAAAGCGGCGCTCTTGAAACCCGACGAGCTTTGGTTCGTCAAACTCCAATTGATAAACTCCCTGTCCAATCTCGACAACGAGGATTACCTGGGCACCATCAACGGCTTTCTTGACGACCCCGACCGGGACGTTCGCATCGCCGCCATCTGCGGCGTGGGGTCCCTGGGCAGCTCCGAGGACCTCGACCGCCTGATCAGGTACGCCGTCGCCGACGATACCCTCATCCCCGCCGTCACCCACGCGGTCGCCTCCATCGCCGACTACGGGGAGCTCCAGATCTACCTCGGGGTGGACAACGACCAACTGACGCGCCTCATCGCGATTGACGCCCTATCCATGCGGAGCAACTCCGAGACCCCGGCGCCCCCCATGCTGGTGGAGCTCTTCGGGGACCCGGACATCACGATTGTGATGGCCGCCCTCGACGCCGTCGCCCGTTACGACTATGCGGAGAGCGACGACGCGCTCGCGGCCCTTGTCGAGCGTGGGGAGGACGATTACACGATTTACGGGGAGACCAAGGACAACTTCGAGGACCTGTCCTCGAGCCTGGGTGAAATTTACTCCGTGAAAATGCGGGCCGCCTCCATGCTGGCCTCCTCCGATAACCGCGACGGGATCAACCACTTCATAGACATGCTTTCCGACCCCAGCGTCGGCCGGCGGCTCATCGGCGTGGCCTGCCTGGGGAGCATCGGCCACACACGCGGCGTGATGCCCACGGTGGGCCTTTTGAACGACGGGTCCGACTACGTCCGCTGGGGCGCCGCCCAGGTCCTCGGCATATTCGCCGATACGCGAACGACCGGCTTCCTGGGCCAGGCCCTCCAGGACCCGAATCCCTGGGTGCAGGAGAGCGCCATCGGCTCCATCTTGGCCATCGGCGACAAGAACACCATTGACGAGGTGCGCGATATACTCGGCTCGGACGTCGCGCCGTCGGTGAAAATCGCCGCCCTCGACTTCATCTCCCGCATGGGGGACAAACGCATGGCCGACGATATCGCCGGTTATCTCAAAAATGAGGATGACGGCGTCCGCTACGGCGCAGCCGTCTGCCTCACCCGACTCAACGACGAAGAGGGACGCGGATTAGCATTCCTGAAAGAGGAGCTCAACTCCACCAGCACCCTGACCATCAACCCCGGCCTGCCCCCCATCACGCCCCTCGGAGCCGGCATCGAGCTCCTGGCCGCCGAGCTGACCGGCACCCCGGAGAGCCAGATCGAGGAGCTGGCCACCGAGCCGCGGGAGATCTCCGCCTGGGCCTACGCGACCCAGACCCTAACCGGGGATATAGCGTCCAACGACACCTACTCCATCCTGGCCGAAAAGGCCCTGCAGTACGACTACCTGCGCCAGGGGCTGCTGGATAACATCGCCCAGTATCGTCCCACCGCCTACACCGCCTTCGACACTTACCTGAATAACGACGACGCCGGGATACGGCAGCTCGGGTACGCGATACTGGTCAGAATCGGGGGGGACAAGGTCCTGGATCGCTTAACCGAACAGATCAGCGCGTATCCACAGGACGCCCCCGTGCTCATCGTCGCCCTGGACGACCTGGGGGCTCAGACGTATCTGCGCCGCCTGTTCCGCACCGGCGACGAGTCTATCCGGGTTCTGGTGGCCGAGCGGTTAGCGGGCTGGACGACGGACAAGCGCATGCCTTTAATCTGGGGCCAGATAGCCACCGAGGACCAGAGCCTGGCCGTGAGGCTTACCGTTCTGGGCTCCCTGGCCGCGGATCCCACCGGCGTGGGTCGGGCCTACCTGACGCAGATAATCGAAGCCGCCGATTCGCCCCCCGAGCTGGCGAGGGCGGCTAGGGACGCGCTGGCCGGCGTGGAACTGCCCGCGCCCGTGACGGCCGAAACGGCCGGTTAACCGAACCCGTAAAAGACCCCGCTTTCGGGTGTGTGTTCCCCCATACCCAAGGAATACACCACGAGGCTCAGAAAGACCCCGCTTACGGGCGGGGTTTTTTCAATCGCCGTTGCAACCGACAACTCAAAAGGACAAGGGATCACCACTTCATTTCGGACCAGCACGATGTTGAGACGACCGCTAACGATCTGTCAGCACACTTTTAAAAGAAGAGATGCTGAATGTAAAAGGTGTATGGCGGCCCTTCCACGGGCCGCCGAAAAGGGCGGGTCATTCGAGAGGGTGATATAAACTCGACAGGCGTGTCCTTC
>DATKYS010000113.1 GCA_035528375.1 bacterium | reverse complement strand
TCGGCCCGGCTCGGGGACGAAACGCCGATGGCGCCGGTGAAACCGAGCGCGGCCGAGAAGGCGACGGCGCAGAGCAAAAATGTTATCGTCCTGGTCATGAGGTTACCTTCTTCATTTTTGGTTTTTTACACGACTAAATTTATCTAGCACAAAAAATTAAAGCCGTCAAGGGCCACCTTATAAAATAAGGGGCCCCATCGGGACCCCTTTCACGAAGATGGAGAGCGGTGCTACTGGGTGACGGGCTCTTCCGTGGTCTCCGTGGTGGGCTCGGCGACCGTTCCGGCACCTTCCTCAGTCGGAGCTACCTCAGTGGTCGGCGCAACCTCGGTGGTTGTTCCCTCGGTCACTTCGGGGGTCACTTCCGGAACGACCTCTTCGGTGGTGGCGTTGGCGTCGGCTTCGGCATCTTTACTCTCGTCGCAACCGATGAGAATCAGTGGAACGATCGAGAAGGCGCCGATCAGCAGGGCGATGAGTAGTTTCTTCATTTCACTCCCTTTTGTGTTGACGGGTGTTCCCCGCCGAGAGATTTTCTCGGACGATCTGCCGCCCGAATTTTTTCTTTCGTTCTGTATCCTCCAGATACAGTTATCGTAGACTAACACAGCGAAGAGGCTCTTGTCAAGGGTTTACTGATTTTTGCATACTTGTCTAAGGTTTATCCGATCAAAGAGATGGTATGACCGGCGTAAAAAAAGCGTTCAATCTCACCGGCGTGGTCCTCCACACGGGCCTGGGTCGCGCCCCCCTGGCGGACGAGGTCGTAGCCGCCATCGTCGCCGCGTCTCGGGCGGCCGAGGTGGAAATTGACGTCCCGACGGGTGTGCGGGGCCGGCGGCAGGAGGCCGTCCGGGAGCGCTGCGAACGGCTGTTCGGCCTTCCCGGTTGCGCCTTCAACAACAACGCCGCGGCCACGCTTCTTACCCTGGCCGCCACGGCCGCGGGGCGCGAGGTCGTCGTAGGCGTGTCCCGTCTGGTCGCCATCGGCGGGTCCTTCGCCATGCCCTCGGTGATGCGCCAATCGGGCTGCACCCTGCGGGAGGTGGGGAGCGTCAACCGAACCACCGTCAGCGACTACGCCGAAGCGGTTGGGGAGAACACGGGTGCCATTTTTACGGCCCACCGTTCCAACTTCCGCCTCGAGGGCCGCTTCACCGAGCCGTCGCTCGTCGAGCTGGCGGAACTGGCGCATTCCCGCGGGCTCCCTATAATCTACGACCAGGGGTCCGGTCTGGTCCGGGAGGTCCCCTGGGCTCCGGGGGCGGAAGACGTGACGGCGGCCCTGAAAGCGGGCGTGGACATGGTTTGCTTCTCCGGCGACAAGCTCTTCGGCGGGCCCCAGGCCGGGATAGTCGTCGGTCGGGCGGACCTGGTGGAGGGCTGCGTCCGTCACCCCCTCGCCCGGGCGGTGCGGCTGGACAAGGTGGTGCTCGCCGGCCTGGCCGCGACCCTCGACTTTTACCTCGCAGGGCGGGAGGACGAGCTGCCCGCGTACCGCCTTCTTTCCGCCACCGGCGACGAGCTCTTGAAGCGTGCGGAGGCGCTGCTCCCCGAGCTCGAGCGCATCGGGGTCGGGCGCTGGGGGGTGCGTGTGGAGAAAACGGTTGGGCGGGCCGGTTCCGGGGCGCTGCCGCTGGTGGATTTCCCCTCCGCCGCGCTGGTGCTCACCTCCAATGTTGCGGGTGGCCGGGAGCTGGCGCGGGAATTTCGTACCCACGGGATCTTCGGGCGCGTGGAGGACGAGCGGCTCCTGCTGGACCTGCGCGCCCTGCTACCGGAGGAGGAGGGGGGGTTCCTGGCGGCGGTTTCCGCCGCGGCCCCCCGCCCGTAAAAAAACGAGGGGTCGTAAATGGGCCCCTCGGGAAAATCCTTTCCTCAGATGGCGACCCGCTCGGGCCGCCTTTTTTCCGTGACCGCGAACCGAGCGAAGCGAGCTATGCCCCCGGCAAACCCTCACACCTTCCGGGTCAACACCTCCTCGGCCAACTCCACGAGCACGGGCCCGACCTCGGGGTGGGGGTGCGACCGGGCGATTTCCCGGGCGCGTCGGGCGTAGCCCCGGGCGACCTGGGTGGCGTAGCCCAGCGAGCCGGTGCGATCCAGGAGCTCGGCGACCCGTTTTCTCAGGCCCCCGCCGTCCAGGCTCAGAAGGCCGAGGAGCTCGCGGCCGTGCTCGTCGTGGTGCAGGCCGTGGATGAGGGGCAGGGTCAGCCTCCCCGCGGCGAGGTCGTTCCCCTCGTCCTTGCCGGTGACCTCCCGGGCGCCGGCGTAGTCCATCAGGTCGTCGGTTATCTGAAAGGACATGCCGAGGTTGAAGCCGTAGCCGCGCATCCTCGCGACGGTCTCGCCCCCGCCGACCAGGAGGGCGCCCATCTCCCCGCAGGCGCCGAAGAAGCCCGCCGTCTTGCGGGCGATTATCTCCAGGTACTCCCGCTCCATGGGCTCGAAACGCACCGCGAAGCTCCCGCCGGCGTCGGGGCGGACGACGCGCCCCAGCCAGCGCGTCTCGTTGAGCTGCCTTATTTCCCCCTCGCAGAGGTCCGCCACCGTGCTCGCCAGAATGCGGACCAGGTCGGCCCTCCCCGTGGCGGTGATGAGATGGCGGATGGCCCGGGCGTAGAGGTGATCCCCCATCAGCACCGTAATCTGGTTTCCGAGGTCGGTGTGAATCGTGGGTACGCCGCGGCGCGTCGTGGACTGATCTATGACGTCGTCGTGGATCAGGGTGGCCAGGTGGACCAGCTCGCAGACCGCCGCCACCTCCACCGCCGTGTCCCGCGGGCCGCCGTCCTCTCCTCCGCCCCGGGCCGCGAGGAGGACCAGAATGGCCCGCAGCCGCTTTCCGCCGGCGGCGACGAGGCGGGACGCCATGGTGCTCACCAGCTCGAACTCGCCGGCGATTATATCCAGCAGCCGCTCCTCCAGGCGGAGCAGCTCGTCGTTCAGGAGGTCCTTGGCGGTGGCGAGTTTCACGGGTCGGGCCTTACAAAGGGATTAACACGGCCAGGGCGAAACCCAGGGACAGGGCCAGGTTGCCGGCCAGTTGGAGCTGCACCGTCTTCCCCTCGGCGGGCACGAGAGCCCGCGGCTGGTCGTAGTTCGAAAAAACGCCCCGGACGGCGCCGACGGCCAGCGGCAGCGTGAGGAAAACGAGGAGTGTCCAGTAGGGCAGTACGCCCAGCAGCGCCAGGACGAGCGAAGAGACGTACACCGCCGCGACGATGACGGCGAAGGCGGTCCGCGAGCGGCGGGCGCCAAGGCGGACGACCAGGGTGCGTTTCCCCACCGCGGCGTCGGCCTCGATGTCGGGAATCTGGTTCACCCAGATGACGCCCAGGATGAGAAAGGCGGCGGCGATACCGGCGTAGAAGGCGCCGGAATCGAAGGTCCCGGCCTGGACGTAGTAGCCGCCCAGGACCGGCAGGAGGGCCACGTCCAGGGCCACGATGAGCTCCCCCAGGCCGCGGTAGCCCAGCTTGAACGGCGGAGCCGCGTAGAAGAACCCGGTGACGAGGCCGAAGAGGCCCAGGTAGAGGACCCAGTTTCCCGGCGTCAGGAGCCAGAGGACCGCGCCGAGGCCCCCCGCGATCAAGAAACAAACCAGGGATACGAGGCCCACGGTGCGTCGGCTGACCAGGCCGTCCTGGATGACCCGGGAGCCGCCGTTGAAGGGGGAGTAGTACCGGTTGGCCTCGTCGTTGCCCGACACCGAGTCGAAGAAATCGTTGGCGGTGTTCACGCCGGCGTTCAGGGCGGCGATGCCCGCCAGGGAAAGGAGGAGCATCCAGGGATCGAGCGTCCCCGTCCGCCAGAGGGCCACCAGGTTGCCCAGGAGGGCGGCCGAGGTGGTGGCGGTGAAGAAAGGCGCCCTCAGGGTGCGAATGAGCAGTTTGAACGTCATGGGTCCCGATTCCGGTTGCGTCTGTCAAACAACAACGCACAATAGCATCCCCGCCTGGGGCTGTCAATGCAAGCCTTGCCTATGCGGCCGTCCGCCCTTATAATATGGCCGTGATGTCCGAGATGCCAAGTCCCCCGGAACGGTTGCTCGCGAAAATCGCCGGACGCGAGGTCCTGGTCGTCGGCGACCCGTGCCTGGACGAGTACCGCTACGGGCCGGTCGGCGCCATCGCCCGGGAAGCCCCGGTGGCCTGCCTCGACGAGAGGGAGCGGGTCTTTGCCCCGGGGCAGGCGACCAACGTGGCGGTCAACGCGGCCGCCCTGGGGGGGAGGGTGACCGTGGTCGGCGTCCTGGGCGACGATTCCGCCGGCGAGCGCCTGTCGGGCCTGCTCCGGGAGCGGGGCGTCACCTTCGCCGGGGTGATTTCCCCCGACCGACCCACCACGGACCGGCTCAAGCTGGTCGCCACGGAGCCGGACGCCCAACACGTCTTCCACTCGTACCACGAACAGAGGTCGCCGCTCGACCGCGACACCGCGGGGCGGCTGCTGGAGGCGGTCCGTGAAAGGCTGCCGCGGAGCGACGCCGTGGTCGTCTCCGACTACTCCAACGGCGCGGTTTTTCCGGAAATGATAGCCCTGGTGCGGGAATCGGGGCGGCCCTGGGCGGGCGATACGCGCAACCCCCTCGAAAACCTGGCCGGTGCGACCTGCCTGAAGCCCAACGCGCGGGAGGTGCGCCTCTGGGGGAGCACAGTCGGTTCGGAGGGTTCCGACTGGGGCGCACTCTGCGATCGCTGCCGGCGCGAGCTCGGTTTGCTCTGGCTCTGCCTGACCCTCGGCGACGACGGCCTCGAGCTCTACCACGACGGAGGTGTGGAGAAAACCACCGCTCTCTGCCCGCGTCATTTGGTCCGCGACCACACCGGGGCCGGCGACACCGTGACCGCGGCGCTGGGGCTGGCCCTGGCCGCGGGCCTGACACCCGCGGAGACGACGGCGCTCGCCTCCTGGGCGGCGGCCGACGTGGTGGCCCAGACGGGGACCAGCGTTCCCCGGGTATTTCACCGATGAGCCGCATCCTCGTTCTGGATTACGGCTCCAACTCCCTGCGCTGGCTCGTGGTGGACCGGGTGGACTCGCGGGGGACGGACGCGCCGTTGGGGCCCGTGGAGAGCGGCGGGCGCTCGACCGGGCTCGGCAGGCCGGGGGAGGACGGCCGTGTTTCGATGGAGGCCGTCGAAAACACGCTGGCGGCCACACGGGAGGCGATCGCACGCGGGCGTGAGCTGGGAGTAAACCGCACCCTGGCCGTCGCCACCCACTTCGCCCGCGAGCTGCCCGGCGTCGAGACTCTGGCGGACGCGCTGAAATCCCGCTGGGGCGTGGAGCTCACGCTCCTCTCCGGTCCCGACGAGGCCTGGCTGACACGGGTGGGGGTGGACGAAGGGCTACGCTGTCTGGACCTGGACGGGCGGGTGTATCTGGCCGTGGACGTGGGGGGCGGATCCACGGAGTTTTCCTGGTGGGGATGTGAGGAGACGAGGGGTTTAAACCCCTTGCCCCCAAAAGGCGGTCGGGAGCGCAGGCCGAGCCGTAGGTTAAACCTATTCACCCGATCCTTCCCCCTGGGGGCGATAAACCTCACCGGCCGTCATTTCCACACCGACCCTCCCGCGCCCGGGGAGATGGGGGAGCTCAGGGATGGTGTCCGGGCCGTGTTCAGCCGGTTGCCTATGGATACCCACGATTTACCCGTCGTCGCTTCCGGCGGCACGGCGACCGCCCTGGCGGCGCTGCACCTGGGCTTGAATGAGTATCTGCCCCTGGTCATCCAGGGCACGCCGTTGAGCCGGGGCGACCTGGCGGCGCTCATCGAACGCCTGGCGGGTGTTCCCCTCGCCGAACGTAAGCGGCTGCTGCCGACCGACGAGCGACGCGCGGAGATTATCGTCGCCGGGGCCCTGGTCCTCGAGACGCTCCTGGCGCACCTGGGCGACGACGGGCGTAGGCCGGGCCGTAGGTTAAACCTCCTGGTATCGGATTACGACCTGAAGCACGGGGCGGCTGTCGCCCTCGGAGGCGATAAACCGGCCACCTTACCCTCGAAGGGTTTCGGACATGGCACTTAGAACGCTGGCGGTGATACTGGCGGGCGGCAGGGGCAACCGGTTGGGGGTCCTGACCGCCAAGCGCACCAAACCGGCGGTGCCTTTCGGCGGCAAGTACCGCATCATAGACTTCACCCTCTCCAACTGCGTCAACTCGCTCATTTACAACGTCTGCGTCCTGACCCAGTACCGTCCCCACTCCCTGCAGTCCCACCTCGGTCGCGGGGCGCCCTGGGACCTGAAGCGATTTGATGGCGGACTCGTACTTCTGCACCCACACCCGGGCGGTGGGCTCGGCGGGTGGTACCGCGGCACGGCGGACGCCGTGTACACGAATCTCCCCTTCATCCGCTCCGTCAAGCCGGAGTTGGTTCTCATCCTTTCCGGCGACCACGTGTACAGGATGGACTACTCTCGCATGATAAAAGAGCACGTGGAGTCCGGCTCCGGGGTGACGATGGCGGCCATGGAGGTTCCCCGGGAGGACGCCCCGCGCTACGGCGTCATCGAGACAGACGCTTCGGGGAACGTCGTGAGCTTTTTAGAGAAGGTGCCCGACCCGCCGTCCAACCTGGCCAACATGGGCATCTACGTGTTCGACACCGCCCTCCTGGAGGAGCTTCTCGTGGAGGATGCGGGAAGGGACGACTCGGAGCACGATTTCGGTCGCGACGTGCTGCCGCGCTGCGTCGAACTTCAAGTTACGCGGAGCATACCCTTCCGCGCGTTTTTGTTCCGGGAGAAATACTGGCGCGACGTGGGGACGATAGAAAGCTACTGGCAGGCCAACATGGACCTCATCGCGCCCGTCCCCGAGTTCGACCTCTACGATGAAAAATCGAGGGTGCACACCCGCTCGGCGGAGGCCCCGGCGGTGAAGCTGGGCCGGGGGGCTCAGGTTACCGAAAGCCTGGTGTCCAACGGGTGCGTGGTGGACGGACTGGTCGCCCGGAGCATCCTTTCACCCTACGTCGAGATAGGCTCCGGAGCGGTGGTGCGCGACTCGATAGTCTTCTCCGGGACGGTCATCGAGGAGGGGGTCCAGGTGGACCACGCCATCCTCGACAAGGAGGTCATCGTGGGGGCCGAGAGCCTGGTGGGCACCGGCGACGACTTCACCTACAACCAGCGCTTCCCCTCGATCTACAACTCCGGGATGGCGGTCATCGGAAAGAACGCCGTGATTCCGCGCGGCACCTCCATCGGGCGCAACGCCTGCGTGTTCCCCGACGTCACCGACCCCAGGGCCTTCCACGACCGCGAGATCGCCTCCGGGGAAACGGTGGACGGGTAGGCTCAGAGTGTTTTAATGGAATCGGCCTTTCACGAACAGCCCTCCGCGACGGAACCGGCGCCCGAAACGAAGCGAAGCGAGTTAAGCTCCGGCAAAAAGCCCGGTATTTTTCGCCGCTTCCGCCGCGCTCTCGGGGCCGCTTACCACCGCCTCGGTCGCTTCCTGGCCGCCGAGTGGAGGCGGGAGCGTACCGAGTTCAAGGTGGACAAAGGCTTCCTGCTCCTCGGTCTTTTCGTGGCGGTCGTCCTCTTCCTCATCCCCGTTCCCTCCTTCGACGCCTTCGAGCTCGCCATCCCGTCCTCGGGGGAGGTCGTCCAAACCTCCATGCCGCTGGCCCAGGGCCGGCTTTTTAAAATCACGGTGAGCGGGGTTTACCGCTTCCGGTTCGGTGGCCTGGCCGACGCCCAGTTCGCCAGCGTGTCGGGCGAGTTCGACTCCCTGCGGCCCTCGGTGGTCCTGGGCGGTCGTCTATTGCGCGCCCAGCGGCTCGACCTGGAGAACCACCGCTACACCTTCTACGTGGCCGGCGAGGGAAAACCGCTCACGGCCAGCGTATACGACACCTGGAACAGGGGGTTCGCCGAGAACACCATCCCGTACTGGGACAACTCCGGCTACCTGGTGGCCAACGTGCGCGAGGCCGACCTCCGCTGCATCCCTACTCCTTCCGACGGCCCCGACCACCCCATCCGATACCACCTGGACCCCATCCCCGATCCCTCCGACCGGGTCACGTTGAACGTCTGGCGTCTTTCGCCTTCCCGCGAGCGTAGGCCGAGCCGTAGGTTAAACCTGGTCTTCTCCGCCGACACCGACGCGCCGGTGAGCGATTACGGGGACCGGCACCGCCTGGGACGCCTCGCGGTGAACGTCTTCCGGTGGAACGGCGTGGCCAACCAGGGTGAGTTCCGGGGGCAACCGGTTCCCTACGGGGATTACGTGGTCGAGCTTGTGGTGGAGTCGCCTGACGGCCGTTTCAGCACCTGCGACTGGAACGATGAATCGCGTTTGGCGCACCTTGCGGTCCTGCCTGGTCCGTACTCTCCCGACGGCCCCGACGGCGAGCCGTTCGTCCTGGTCGCCCTCACCGACGCCGATGGTCGTCCCCTCTTCGGCCACAAGACCCCTCGCGCCCTCACGCCGACGCTTGGCCCGGCGCGAATCGTCCTCGTGCGCGAGGATTTCCCCTGCCTCTACTACCAGCCCGGCGTGACCGACGCGGTAGGGTATGACAGCCCGGTTCTGGCCTACCTGAAGCGTCAGCTCAACCTGGCGCTCACCACCGCCGCCGAGATAGACGGCGCGCAGTTCGATTCCTGCCGTGATTCCTCCGGCCGCTTCGACGCCGAGCTGGTCCGTCTGCTCGCCGCCTTCCGGGAGCGGTTCCCCTATCCGGCGCCAACCGAGGAGTCCTTCCTGGCCCGTTACTCGAACCTGGGGGGAGGTCGGGAGGGGGGGGCGGTGCCCCGGGCGTATCTCGCCCGCGTCGTCGGCCCGGAGACCTTCGCCCGGCTCCAGAGCATCCGGTTCGAGCTGCCCGGTCTCCCCGGAAGGTGGACCCTGGCCGACTTCGACAACATCCCGACCTACGACGCGGACAACCCGTCCCGCAGCCTGTGGCACCGGTTCGTGGACATCTGCGCCAGGATAAATTCCGAGCGTCCCGACGGTCGGCCCCACCCCGGTTTCTTCTCCCCGGATGACCGCGCGGCCGGGTTGGATTACACCAAGCGCTACGACATCTCAGACGAGGCCTTCCGCGCCTTCTGCCTGGCGGTGAGCTACCAGGAGTGCGGCCTGATGCACGTGCTGGGCTCGGGACGCAGCTACCGCGCCGCCTACGGCCACGGCTCGGCCACGGGGTACATGCAGCTCACCGGCGCCGTTGTCAAAGGGGGGAATTACCTCCTGGAGTACGATGACGCCGGCGTCAGGCGAAGGGTACCCTTCGGCACCCTGCCCCAGGAAACGCGCTACGACCTGCGATACATCGCCGATTTGAACCTCCAGGTGGGCATCAGCTACCTGAAGGGGCTGTTGGCCGAGCAGAGCCGCTGGGGTTTCGACCCCCGTTTTCAGGACAACCTCCTTCCCGGCGGTTGCTTCGATTTCACCACCGAGTGGGCCAGTCTCCTGCGGCTGAAGCTGGCCGGGGCGATGTACAACGCGGGCCCCTACGGGGTCAAGGTCATCCTGCGCGACGTTTACTCGACGATTCCGCCGCCGCCCTCGGGGGTGAACGAGGCGGCGTACTACAGGCAGCAGCTCGCCGCGGCCGAGGCCGTCGGGCGCATCGAGGAGGAGCTCGCGGTGGAGGGGGTGACCGAGGAGGGCGAGATTATCCTGGAGCCCGAAGAAACACCGGTGCCCGCCGATTTCCCGTGGAGCGGTCCACCGGAGTTCGACATGGATTACCCCGGTCTGCCGGGGCTGGACTACTTCTTCGGCCCCTGCGGCGGGGACATAGAGCCTTTCCTCATCCGTTTCGCCTACGACCTCCGCCGGTACATCGCCGGGGAGTACCACTTCCCCTGCGAGAGCTACCCGGGCGGCGAGGAGCGGCTGTACCAGATATTCCGGATGCTGGGGCCGTTCTGGATAAACCGGGGCGCGGGCGGCGACTGGGCCCGGGCGGCGCTCATGAAGCTCGAGAAAGAGGTCATCGGTTACGTCGGCGGCATGGAGCGCAACGTCCCTCTGTTCTGGAAGTCCGGCGAGTATATTTTCCGCGAGCGGGCGTTCGATATGCTGGCCTCCCGGGGCGTCACGCGGGCCGAGCTGGCCGAAGAGGCTGAGATTTCCGGTGATGCCGAGCAGTTGGAGGAAGAGGCCTTCGTGGGCGAGGGGGCCGTGATTGAGGAGGAGGCCGCCCGTGAGTGACCGATCGGTGATTTCGCTGTTCCGGGATGAAGAGGTGCCGCGCTACGACCTGTCCCGGGCGCCGACACTCGTCCGCCTGCTGGACGACCGGCTGCCCGAGGTGGACGACGACCTATGGCGGCGCTGGGGCTCCTTTCAGGGCGAGTTCCTCGACTGGACCCGGGAGCAGGCCGGGGTGAACCGGGAGTACGTCGCCGAGAGTATCGCCCGCCTGGCCGAGCTCTTCGATCACCGGGGGCCTCTGAAGGGGGACGTCCTGGACGTGGGCGGCGGCTGGGGGCTCTTGCGGATGTGGTGGAGCGCGGGCGGCGATTCCCTTTTCGTCGTCCACGACCCCGCCCTGGAGCGTTTCCTCACCGGACCCCCGCCCGTCTACCGGGAGCTGTACGGCGGGGCGCTGGAACGTCCGATGACCTTCGTGGCCGGCTTCGGCGAGGAACTGCCTTACCGGGACGCGGTTTTCGACGAATTCGTCTGCGCCGCGACGCTGGACCACGCCCTGGACCCCCGGCGGGTGCTCGTCGAGGGGCGCCGCTGCCTGAAGCCGGGCGGACGCGCGCTGGTCATCCTGCACTGCACGGGGCTTTCGGGTGAGGAGAGAACGCTCCGGAGGCCCTTCGGGAAACGTCTGGGCTCCGCGCTCCGGCATCCCCTGCGGTCGTTCAAACGGCTCCTGCGCGGGTCGAAAGACCACCACCTGCACCACTTCACCGCGGAGGGGCTGACCGCCCTCATGGAGGAGGCGGGCTTCACCGGGGTCGAGGTCCGCCCGTACGGCGAGGGGTCCGGCGCCCGGGCCTTCCTCGCGCACAGGCCGGAGTAGCAACTGACTTAGGACTTGACGCGAACACATCAGTAATCCATACTCTTTCTGTGATTATCCCCGGACGGGTTTATCCCGTGCCGGTAATAGGTCGCCGGGGAGCTTTTAGCTCTCCGTATTAGTAGGAGACTTGATGCCTTCATTGCAAGTTTAGGTGTATGTTGATGCGGCGTCTCTTTCGATATTTGGGTGAACGACTCACTCCAACGCCTGCAATTTACAATGACCATCGGCGCAATTTTTTTGCGGCCCGCGGAGGGGTCATCCCGCGGAGTCGCCTTACAACTTATTGTGTCGCATCACATATTCGACCTCCTGCAGTCCGCCGTATCGCCTCCTCAACCAGGGGCAAGGCAGCTTAGAGAAATTGCTGCCGTGGCGGGACGGCTCGAAACCAGCCGTTCATGTTAGGAGACCTTTTAAAAGGTAGGTTTTAGCTTTGCACCGGCGCTGTCACGGTTTTTGCTTAGCTCGTTACCTCTTGAATATTCCTGCGTTGTCTTGTAGCAAAAACACGTGCCAGCGCCTACCTCATCTCCAATTCGTGCGTTTTACCACGCATAGCTCGCTTCGCTCGGTTTTCGAGTTATTAACAGGTCTCGATTCGTGAAGTACAATCCTAGTTCCGCCTTCAACGTTCCCTGCCGGCCCGGACCGATGAAAATCCGCCACCGGGTGGCGGGCATCATCGCCCGCGGCGACGGGCTCCTCGTCACCGGCTATGAGCTGAACGGGGGGCGTTTTTACAGCCTTCCCGGCGGGGAGCAGCGTCCAGGCGAGACCGCCGAGCGGGCCCTCGCGCGGGAGCTCGCCGAGGAAACCGGCTGCAGCTCCGAAGTCGGCCCCCTGGCCTACGTCGCGGAAACCTTCTTCGCCGACCCCTACGACGCCCGGCCGATGCACCTCGTCGGCCTCTACTTCCACGCCGAAATCGAAGGCGAGCCGAAGCTGGGTTTCGCCTCCCCCGAGGCTCCCGAGGCGCGCATTATGACCGAGGTCCGTTTCCGCGACCGGCGCACCCTTCCCGACATCGCCCTCTACCCCGTTGGCTTGGGCGATACGTTGATCGCGGATTGGGGCCGGGACGCGCCCGGCCGTTATCTGCGCCTGCCGGCCACCGAGAACACGCTGTGGGATTGCGTCACCGGTACACTGCCCCGACCGGAGGGCGGGATTCGATCCCGGGGAGTGGGTGTGGTGGTGGAGGATGGGAAGGTCCTGGCGACCTTTTACGGCCGCGATTGGTCCCTGCCCGGCGGCGCCGTGGAGCCCGACGAGCTGATCCCCGAGGCGGTGGCCCGCGAGCTGGCGGAGGAGACGGGTTTAATCGTCGAGCCGCAGCGCCTCCTCTTCGTCAACGACAACTTCTTCACCGACCCGGTCCGGGCGCCGGAGATGCAATCTACGGGCCTTCACGAACTCGGTTTCTACTGGCTGTGCCGCGTCGTGGGCGGGGAGTTCGACCCCGGCCCGCACATCGAGCGCTCCGGGGAATTCGAGGAGAGCATCCGGCATTATTGGCGGACCCTGGAGGAGTTGCGCGGCCTTCCCCTCTACCCGAAATGGCTCGCGGCGGAGATCGAGTGCGGGGTGCGTGAAGGCTGGCCTACGGGGGCGAGGCACCTCGTCTCCGGGGACGCCCTGGCCCGATGAAAACCGCCGTGGTATACTTGACCACACGTTGAGGAGGAGGCCCGTGGACGAGCAGATAGGTTACTGCGGCTACAACTGCGGGTCGTGCGCGGCCCGGTCCGACGACCCCGCCGTCCGGCAGAGGCTGGTTGACGGCTGGCGCAAATATTTCGGCCACCAGAACTACACCGCCGAGAACGTCCGCTGCGACGGGTGCCGCGCCGACGGCCGCCTGGCCGACAAGAACTGCAAGGCCCGTCCCTGCGCCGTCGAGCGGGGCGTGGAAAGCTGCGCCCTCTGCGGTGATTTTCCGTGCGACAAGGTGCGGCCTCTCTTCGCCACGCGCGAGGGGATGCTGGTCTTCCCTTACCCCGCCACCGCCGGCATCACGCGGGAGGAGTACGACCTGTGCATGAGGCAGTTCGAGAGCCTGCCCCGGCTGGTGCGTATTCTCGCCGAGGCCGGCAGGCTGCCCGGTTGGTTGAAGGACGGGTCGCTTTAGCTTCTCACACCACTTCCCCATCCTCCCCCGGAGGTTGACATGCCGCTTTTTACGAACGACCGGCTGATGCGCGTGGGCTACGAGAAAGGTTTCGCCGTCGGGGCCTTCAACATCAACAACATGGAGATTCTCCAGGGCATCGTGGAGGCGGCCAAGGCGGAAAGCTCCCCGGCCATCATCGCCGTGAGCTCCGGGGCGATGAAGTACGCCGGGGCCGCCTACCTGGTGGAGATGGTGAAACTGGCCGCCTTCGAGACCGGGCTCCCCTTCAGCCTCCACCTGGACCACGGCAAGGATTTCGCCGCCTGCGTCCAGGCGGTCAGCGCCGGGTTCACCAGCGTGATGATTGACGCCAGTAAGCTCACCTTCGAGGAGAACGTGTCCGCCTCGAAAGAGGTCGCCGGGATGGCCCACGCCTGCGGATGCTCCTGCGAGGCCGAGCTGGGCCGCCTCCAGGGCATCGAGGAGCACGTCCAGGTGAAGGAGGGCGAGGCGATTTTCACCGACCCCGACGAGGCGAAGGACTTCGTGGAGCGCACCGGCGTGGACTCTCTCGCGGTGGCCATCGGCACCAGCCACGGGGCGTACAAGTTCAAGGGCGAGCCGAAGCTGGACTTCGACCGCCTGGCCGAGATAAAAAAGCGGGTTCAAGTTCCCCTGGTTCTCCACGGTGCCAGCGCGGTGCCCGACTGGGTGCGGGAGCGGGCCGAGAAGTTCGGCGCCGAGCTCGGCGGTAGCAAGGGCGTCCCCGACGAGGCCGTATCCAAGGCCGTCACCATGGGCGTGGCCAAGGTCAACATAGACACCGACATCCGCCTGGCCATGCTCGGGGCCATCCGCGAGGTTTTCGCCACCGACCCCAAGGAGTTCGACCCGCGCAAGTACCTGGGCCCGGCCCGCGAGGCCGTCACCAAGGTCGTGCGGCACAAGATGCAGCTTCTGGGCTCGGCGGGCAAGGCGGGCCTGTACCGGTAGGTGAAAAAATGCGAACCGCCGCGGCGATGCTCGTCCTCATTTCTGCTTTCGCCTGGGCCGACGTGGGAGCGGCTCCCCCCGTCGCCTACGCCTACCCAACGCCCTGGGCCTGCGGCGACGGCGAGCTGACCCTCCGCTTCGAGGCCGGCGAAGCGCTCTCCTCCCCGCCCGTGTTCGTCGTCGTGGACCTCGCCGGGGAGGAGGTCGTCCGCGTTCGGGACTCTCGGACGAGGGTGGTCGAGGAAGGTAATGTCTACGAGGTCGCCTGGGATGGGCGCAACGCTGCCGGGCGGCTCGTGGCCCCGGGGACGTACATCTGTTACGTGCAGGGCTTTCCGGAAACGGCCTTCCGCTTCATCGTGACGCGATGAAAGCCAGGTTGCTCACAGTGCTCTTGGTCTTATCGTGCGTCTCCGTCCCGGCGGTGGAGACGTACGAGTTTGAGAGCTGGGCCGTGGGGGCGGTGGGGTTCGGCTGGGCGGGCTTCGGCGCGGCCCTCGCCGGTCCGGGTGAATACTTGATAAACCCGGCGGGACTGGGAAACGCCCTGCGGACCGAAATTGCCGGTACATACGTGCCGGCTTTCGAAGACCGCCTCACGCCGTGCTTCGGCGCTTCGTTTATCAAGCCGATGCGCACCGAATCGGCCTCTTTGGGTGAAGAGCGAACATTCGGGACCCTCGCCGTTTCTCTGTATAATGCCGATGATTCAAATTATTGGTTGGCGCAATATAATCCACGTTCCAATTGGACGTATAAAACAGATTCCCTCGCCTGCGTCTCCTTCGGCAGCCGGGCCAACGATCTCCTGGCCTACGGGCTGAACCTGAAGGTCCTCGCCGTCGAGAAGGACGGGCGCGCCGACTCGGGCTTCGGTCTGGACCTCGGCGTGCAGCTCTACCCGGGCGATTTCCGCGTCGGGCTGGCCGTATCGAACCTCATCCCGCCGGGCATCAGCCTCCGCGACGAGCGCTCATACACCGAGCAGGTCGTCCGCCTCGGCTCCGGGTACTCCCTGGAAGGCGTACTCAACCTCGCCGCCGAGCTGGAGTATGCTCTATCCACGGACAGGCTCGATTACGGCCTGTGCGCCGAGGTCGTCCCTCTGGAGCGGGATGATTTTCGCATCGCCCTGGGCGGCGGCTACCGCGCCCTAGAAAAGCTCTGGGGCGGGTTTTTGAGCCTGCGTGTCGGCCTGTTCGAGGCGGCTTGCGCCGTGCAGCTCGATGTGAGTGGATTCACGACCTCATGTTTGAGGTTTTCATTCTCACCGGATATCTGACGGAAGGGTCGGCTGGAATCGGTTGAAAGAGGCCGTACGCAGGGACGACGGGCGGGTGTCGTTCCACTTGTGGCCGTGCGGGCGGCCGGGACGACCCAGTCGCTCTTGTATTAACGAATGATGCGTTGAGAAGCCCTCCTTGACGGGGTGGTTTCCCCCGCCTCCCCGCTTTCCCCCCCGCGACGCCGGAGGGATAATGAAACGAGCCCTGGGCGTTCTGACGGCGTTGGTGCTCCTCGCTCCGGTGGGCGCGTACGCCAACATCGGCACCCTCGTTTACTGTTACGCCTATCCGGTGCCCTGGTCGCCCGCCGAGGGGCCGCTGACCCTGCACTACGAATCGGGTGGAAGCTCCCCGCCCACCTTCATCGTCGTGGACACCCTGGGCGAAGAGGTGATCAGCTTGGTCGGGGCGAGGGTGAACGGCGGGCGGTCCGAGGGAGTCTTTGGCGATTATGATGACGTCGCCGTCTTCGAGGCGAACTGGGACGGGTGCAACGCCTCCGGTCATCCCGTGAATGCGGGGACCTACCTGTGCTTCGTCCGGAGCCGGATTTTCCGGTTCATCGTGGTCCGATGAGAGGGGTCGCGTCCCCGGCGTAATCGAGATGGCGCGGCCGTAACCCGTAGATAGGTAGTCCGGCGGTGACGAATTTGCACCTCCAGCTCGCGGCCCTGATCGTTCTGACGCCACTCGTCGCCTGGTGCGGTGGTGGTGAGGTTTATCCGGTGGAGGAGCTGGCAGGCGGTTCCGTTTACCTCGGCATGGCGCGGTTCGGCGTCGCCCTGGCCGGGCCCGGTGAAGCGGCGGTGAACCCGGCGGGCCTGGCCTACGCCGAGAGCTCGGATATCATCGGCACCGTGACCGCGGCGCCATATTTGAACGACGCGCTCTACGCCTGCTTCGGCTTGAGCATCGTCAAACCGATGCGCGCCGAGTCGGCCGCCCTGGAGAAGGTCACGACCCTGGCCACCCTCGGCGTCAGCCTGAACCAACTGGACCAGGGAACCGTTCGGGGGCGCGACGGCGAGGGAAATCGGACCGGCCGTGAATACCACACCGATCAATCCCTGGCCTCTATCTCCCTGGGAACACAGATCGAGGGTCTCGGCGCCCTGGGGGTCAACCTGAAGGTTCTGACGGTCAACACCGGGGAACGCGCCGATTCGGGCTTCGGCCTGGACCTGGGGCTGATGCTTCGTCCGGGCGGCCTGCGGGTGGGCTTTTCCGCCGTCAACGTCATCCCGCCGGGTGTCTCCCTGGCCGGCGAGCGCACCACCGCCTCGCTGGTTCTGCGCGCTGGCTTGGGTTACGAGCTTTTCGGGTTCATCACCCCCACGGTCGAGGCGTTCTACGTACCCGATGTGGAGTCATACCGCTACGGGTTCAACCTGCTCGTGGTCCCCTGGTCCTCCGAGCTGGGGCGCCTGGCCGTGGGCGGGGGCTACGATGTCGAGAATGAGCGCTGGGGCGCCGTGTTTTTACTCCGCATGGGTTTCATCGAAGTGGTTTATACGAGATACGAGACGGGTATCATCGGTTTGAGCCACAGTATCCGGTTGGCTTTCTCCCTCTAGCTCCGACGCCCTGAGGTGAAGTTATGCCCCGGCGAGTCGGACCGAGCGAAGCGAGCTATGCCTCTGGCAAACCGAGCTATGCCCCCGGCAAAAATCCTGCTACAATCGCAACGAAGCGAAGCGAGTTATGCCCCGGCAAAACGAGGTTATGCTCCCCGGCGAACCGAGCGAAGCGGCAAAAATGCCCCCGGCAAATCACCCCGATACACGACGAGGTGCGGCTCATGATTGAGCGGACCGAGGAACGCCACGGGCCGTCCGTCCCCACCGGGCTGATGCTCAAGTGCTCCAGCTGCGGCGAGACCCTCTACTCCAAGCAGCTCGAGGAGAACCTCTTCGTCTGCCCCAAGTGCGACTTCCACCACAAGGTCCCCGGCCGGAAGCGCATCGGCCAGCTTGCGGATGAGGGAAGTTTCGAGGAGCACGACACGGGCCTCAAGACGCTGGACCCCCTGCAGTTCGTGGACCGCAAGCCTTACTCCCAGCGCATCGCCGAGACGATGGCGAAGACGGGGGAGACCGAGGCGGTCATCTGCGGCCTGGCGACGATTGACGGAATCAAGGTTTCGCTGGCGGTGATGGACTTCACCTTCATCGGCGGCTCGATGGGGACGGTGGTGGGGGAGAAGGTGACGCGGTCGCTGGAGCGGGCGCTGAAGCTGAAGGTCCCCCAGGTGACGGTGTGCACGTCGGGCGGGGCGCGGATGCAGGAGGGCATCCTGTCACTGATGCAGATGGCGAAGAGCTCGGCGGCCTGCGCCCGTCTGCGCGAGGCCCGGCTGCCCTACCTCGTCGTCCTCACCGACCCGACCACCGCCGGGGTGATGGCCTCCTACGCCCAGTTGGGGGACGTGCACATCGCGGAGCCCGGTGCGCTGATGGGCTTCGCCGGCCCCCGGGTCATCGAGCAGACCATCAAGCAGAAGCTGCCGCCGGGGTTCCAGCGCGCCGAGTTCCTCCAGGAGCACGGCTTCGTGGACGTGGTCATCGGACGCCACGAGCTCCGGAACACCATCGTGAAGCTGCTGCGGCTCTTCGGGGCCGGATAGACAAGCGGGGCGCTGCGGCGCCCTTTTTTCCCACTTCACCTGCTCGTCATGCGCAAGGCCCTCTTGGTCAGCCTCGTCTTTTTCACACAGCTCGCGGCCCAGGGGCTCGAAATTCGTTTCGCCCCGCGGACGGTGCCGCCCGTCCCCGTCGGTCCGGCGGTCCTCGACGAGGAGCCGTCCGCCTCGGCCCTCGCCGCCCGGCGGGAGGCCGACGAGCGCAACGACTTTTTCTTCGTGGATTCCCTCACCGCCGGGGAGCTGGGCTTCGCCGTGGACGCCGAGACCGGCTGGATCGAGTACCGCATCGCTGAGGAGCGGCTGATACTGAACGTCAACGCCCGGGTGGCCTACGACGAAATGCGGCTCTCCGCGGACACGGTGGTTTACGAGGGGGCGTCGGGGGAGGTGGAGGCCCTGGGCGCGCCGGTGCTGGTCGAGGGCGACGAGCGCGTGGACGGCGAGCGGATGCGCTACAACTTCGACACCGGCCGCGGCATCGTGTACCAGGGGCGGACCGGCCTGGAAACCGGCTTCGCCACCGGCAAGAAGCTCAAGCTCCAGGGGGAGGAGGTCATCCACATCGCGGACGCCACCTTCACCACCAGCGTCCGGCCCGAAGACCCGGAGTACCACTTCTGGTGCCCCCAGCTCAAGGTCTACGCCGGGGACAAGGTGGTGGCTCGACCGGTGGTGCTCTTCATCGGCCACGTCCCGGTGATCCTGGCGCCTTTTTACTACTACCCCCTGGGCCACGACCGGCGCTCCGGCTTCCTGGCCCCCCGGCTGAGCTACCGCGCACACCGCGAGTTCCGCGTCCGCAACGCCTACTTCTGGGCGATAAACGATTACGCCGACGGCACCTTCGCCCTGGACTACGACACCACCCACGGCTGGCGCCAGGAGATGGAGGGGCGCTACCTCTACGGCACCGAGCGCGGGATGAACTGGCTCCGCATCATCCACGACGAGGACCGCCTGCGGAACAAGGAGCAGTGGAGCTTCACCGGCCAGCACCGCCAGGACCTGCCCTGGGAGGTGGACGGCCTCTTGAAGCTGACTCTGCGGAGCGACCGCTTCTACGACCAGTACTACTCGGAGTACTTCGAGGAGCGGACCCAGCGCGACCTGGACAGTTTCCTCTCCCTCTCCCGTTCCTGGGAAAACTTCTCGGCCAACGCCAGCGTGGACTACAACGCCACCCTCATCAGCGAGGGGGGTGAGGAAGTGGAGAGCCCTTACATCACAGAGGACCAGAGCGCACCCGGCCCGGCGACCTGGACCGTCCCCCGCCTGAACCTGGGCATGTCCCAGACCGAGCTCTTCGGCTCGGGGGCCTTCCTCTCCACGCGCTTCAACTACTACAACCGCCTGCGCGAGGGGACCATCCCCTTCCGCACCGCCGGCCTCGACGCGCACGTTTCGCGGCCGTTCAGCCTCTTCCGCTGGTTCAAGTTCTCCCCGTACCTGGACGGAAGCCTGGACTGGTACCGCACCGCCGCCGACGGCTCCACCGATCTCGTCCAGCCGCTCTACTCGGCGGGAGTCGGTGGCTCGACCCGTATCTACGGCCTTTTTTACCCCGGTGAGGACGAGCTCCGGCACGTCATCGAGCCGAGCGTGAACCTTACCTGGCGGCCCGGCATAGACACGGAAAACGTGCCCTCGGGCGGTCGGACCCAATCCCCCTCCACCATCCTCACCCTGGGGCTGACCAACCGCTTGAAGCTGCGCCACGGCGGCGGCCTCGAGCTGGACACCGACGCAGCCGAGGATTACAGCACGTCCGGTCAGGCGGTGGAGCTCCTGCGCTGGGACCTCTCATCGGGATACGTCCTCGATTCCCCCGTGCCGGTGGAGCAGCCCTGGAGCGACCTCGTCAGCCGCGTCTATATCACGCCCGTATTCGCCGACTGGTACGACTCCCAGGTCGTCGTCCAGACCCGGCACAACCCGTACACCTGGGACACGCAGAGCTTCGACCTCTCGGCCACCTTCGCCGTTTCCGGGGGCGGCGCCATGCCCCGACTCGAGGACAACGAGTACGAGGAGCCCACCGACGATATTCCCGGCTACGAGCCGCTGGATACCGAACCGCCCCGCGACGAGCTGGAGAAGCGCATCGAGAGCGGCTGGCGCGTCGGGCTCACCTACGACTACACCATGGCCCGCTCCGGCAGCCAGGACATCCACTTCCTCGGCCTCCAGGCGATTCTGAACCTCACCGGCAACTGGCGGCTGTCGTACTCGACCTCGTTGGACATGGTGGGGGGGGATTTCGTCCGGCAGACTTTTTCCATCTACCGGGACCTGCGCTCGTGGGAGGCGCGGCTGCGGCTGGAGGAGAGCCGCGGGGTCATCACCATCTGGTTTTTGATAGATATCAAGGACATCCCCGACATCCGCATCGAGGGCCGCCCGAGCATCTATTAAAGCGTAAATGGCTAACGTAGGGGCCGACCTTTAGGTCGGCCTGTTTCGTTGAAGTTTTTTCTTGACAGCTACGGAGGGAGGTAACATTATAATCTATAAAGAAAGAGGTGAAGAAATGAAGAAAACCATGATGACGATTGTATTCATCAGCATGGTCGGTTTAATCGGCTGTGAAGATGAGGACATGATTAACGAGAATAAGGAATTGAAAGCCCAGGTTAATGATTTAAAAGGACAGGTTGCAGCATTAGAGGAAGAAAACGCTAAATTAAAAGAAACGGCTGATTATCATTACCAGCAAGGTGTCGATTTCCAAAACGCTGGCGACTGGAACAATGCGAAAATCGAATTTGAAACGGTGATAAATAAGTATCCTGAAAGTGAACTTGTCTTAAAAGCAAAAAGTAAATTGAAGGAGACAATTGATAAACTTGCTGAAATAATATTCAATGATGCTGTTGGTCTTATAGAAAATGAACAGTGGACTCAAGCTAAAGCTAAACTTGAGATGCTTATAGAATCATACCCTGATAGTTCTTACGTTGGTAAATCGAGAAGTAGGATTAATTCAATTGAATATGAGTTAAGGTATATAGCTAAGTCTGAGGATGAAGCAATAGCTGAGTGGAAAAATTTTAGAAATAACGAAAACGCTATGCAGGGTACAATTACAACTTGGAGAGTAGAGGTAAAGTATCGTAAAAGCCATGAGTATCTCGGCGGAGGTGGTAATTACCTCTGTTCTTTAGAAGGTAACTATAGTTATCCTGTTTTAGTTAGGTTTGAAAAAAGTCCAAATAAGGGTGATTGGTATAAGGTTACAGGTAAGCTGTGGTATGTAACAGATGATGGAGAAGTTCAATTTGAAGATGTTGAAAAGCTTGAAAATATAGGTTATATAGAGAAATAAGCGTAGTAATATATATAAGTGATTGTCCATACCTACTCGCGGGCCGACTTAAACGGCGCGCCGTCCAGGTCGGCCTGAACTTCCTTATTCTAAAAACTACGTTTGTGGATTTGTTGATTGCGAAGGCTTGAGTTGAGCCAAGGATCTATCCCATCTGAAGCAATTCCTTCAAATCCCATAGTCTGTCGAATCGAATACCCCTTTAGTGTCATCGATTCAATGCAGTTAGCTAGGCGAGGTTCATCAGGTTTATAAAGGGATTCCTCTCGTTCAAATAAAGCCTGGAATATTTTCTGGGCTTCATCATCCTTGGGTTCCTCTAGCCATATTGTCTTGAACGTTCCAGGTTTGACTCCCGCTTCTTTATCAAGGGTAGAGAAGTCACACCCAGAACACAAACGAGCCGCAATAAAATACATCAATTGCGAAGCTATATTCTGTGTAAGAGGTAATTCAAACATTTCTTCTCCTTTTGTTGGTTTTTGTTAACGACATAAAAATTATAACACATGTGAAATAAACCCCCTCAAATAGAAAACGTTCGGATTAAGGAGCCGCTCCTCTTCATACGGGTTGTAAGTACGGTCCCTTTGGAGGGCTAAAAGAAAGACGTACCTTTAGGTGCGCCCGGTTTTTTGTAGGGCGGGGAATCCCTTCCCCGCCGCTTCTTATTCAGAAATACGCTGGCGGCGGGGGGAGGCGCTTGAGCGGTCGCCAAAAGGCACGGTCCAGCCCGTCCAGGCGGGCGGCGGTCCAGTTGTGCTCCAGCCCAAGGGAAGGCCCCGGAGCGAACCAGGTGCAAAGCCCCTTGCTAAATGAGGCGAGTGAAGCGGTCAAGAGGTCGCGGAGCGGCCAATCGCCCTCGTCGGCCTCTTTGACGTAACTATCGGCGTAGCGCGTGAGCCACCTGGTGTCCAGCCCTCCGCCGCCCCGGACGGCGTGCATCTCCACCCGGGGGATGCGCCGGCGCACGGCGGCGAACTCGTCCGTGGCGGGGTTCGGGCACATGCCGCCCCAGGCGGCCATAGCGTAATCGAAGCGGTAAGGCCGCCCCTCGAACCTGCCCTCGCGGCAGAGCATGTACTCGGCGGCCCCCAGCGGCACGGCGCCGAAGGGGTAGCACAGCCCCCAGAGATAACCCTCCCTATCCCCAATCGCCTCTTCCAGGAGAAGCTGGCAGACGCCGATCTCGCGGGCGATTCCTTCGGGGTCGAGCTTGGCCAGGTCGGTGTGGGTCACGGTGTGGTTGCCCACCTCGTAGCCGTTGGCGACCAGCCAGCGGAGCTTGGCCTGCCAGAGTCTCGGCCTTCCCCAGCCGCGTCCCTTGGCGGAAAGGCCGTAGCGCCCGCAGAACGCCTCGATCAGTCCCCACCGCTCCGGTTGGAAGAAAATGCCGCTCCCGCGCTCGTCGCGGGCGAAGATGAAGAACGCCGCCCCGGAGCCGAACTCGGGGTGCTGCTTCCGGTATTTTTCCAGGACGCCGACCGCCGAGAGGGGATCTATGCGGCCGTCGGGCAGGACGCGGAACTGGCCGGGGTCGGAGTCGTCGAAGGTCAGCACGACGGGCCGCTTACCCGTGGGCACGCGCGAGAAGTCGCCCCGGAGGAGCTCGGATAAGTTGATGAGGAAGAAACCGGCCCGGCGCATGTCCTCGAGCTGACGCTCGAAATCCCGCGGGGTGATGGAGTACCGCCCCCCGCGGTTGCCCATCTGGTGGTACATGAGGACGGGCACCGGCTTGGGCGCGACCGGCTCGGTCGTTTCGGTGAGCGGCCCGAAGAGAGTGGTCCAGAGGAAGATGAGCTTCAGAACGATGAACATTGGGCCTCGGCCGCGTTTTTTCGCCCGACGGGCGATTATACACCACCCCCCTTTCTTCGCGCCGGGGATGGACACCCCGCCCGGCGGTCTGGTACACTAAAAAATACCCTTAACGCCCGAGAGGTGCGGCTTGCGCGCTCTCAGATTTGCCGGGGCATCACTCGCTTCGCTCCGTTTTGCCCCCCTCATCCTCTTCCTCCTCGTCTCCTGCGCGGATCGCTTCGGCGGCTGGGAGGCCCTCTCCCGCCCCACCGAGGACCAGGTGCGCAACCTCGCGTCGGACGGCAAAAGCCTCTACCTCGCCACCCTCGGCGACGGCGTGTACTCCAGCTCCGATTGGGGGGTCACCTGGGGTCGGCTGGCGGGCACCGAAGGGATGAGCGTTCACTGCCTGGCCTGCGCGGTCGGCGGGCTCATCATCGGCACCGATTCGGGCGTGTACGTTTGGGACAGCGGGAAATTGAGTGCGGCGGGCCTGGAGGGACGGTCAATCTGGTCCCTGGCCCCGGGCGGGGACGGGACGCTCGCCGGCGGCGTGGGAGTCGTATACGCGCAATCCGGCTCCGGCTGGGAGGAGCTTTCCGGCCTGCCGGACGTGGCGGTCACGGCGGTCCTCGACGTGGAGGGCGCCCTGTACGCCGGCACGTTGGGCGAGGGGCTGTGGACGCTGCTCGAGTTCGCCGGTGAGGAGGGCGTATCCCGGCGCTGGGTGCCGGTCGCGGGGACTCCGGAGATGCCACTGGACGCCGCGGAGGTTACCCTCCTGCGCTACGTCCCGGACACCGGGCGGCTCTACGTCGGCACGATGTGGGGCGGGCTCTACATCTCCGAGGACGGCGGCTTCTACAAGCTCCGCGGCCTCGATCCCGAATTCAAGTACGTCTCCGACCTGGTCTTCGCGGGGAAACGGCTCTTCGTCACCACCTGCGGCATCCGGGCCGACGGGCTCTACTCCGCCGACCCGGACGGGCGGAACTGGCGGCTGTGGCCCGATTCCCCCTACCCCGCGCGCGGGGCGCTCCTCCTCCCCGACGGGCGCATCCTCGTCGCCACGGAGCGCGAGGGTCTCTTCGCCGCCTATCCCCCGGAGACCGACCGTCTCGAGCCCGACGAGGGTGAAGAGTGATCCCGCTCAAGGACGACATCAAGCACCGCAGCTTCCCCTACGTCAACATCGCGCTCATCGCGATCAACATCGCCGTCTTCATCTTCGAACTCGTCATCGGGGACCGGCTCTCGCGGGTCCTCCACGCGAACGCCTTCGTGCCCGCGGATTACACCGTGGGGTTCACCCAGGCCATCGCAAACTACGGCTTCCTGAAGCTCCTCTACAGCCCGTTCGTCTCGATGTTCCTCCACGGCAGCGTGGTCCACGTCGTGGGGAACATGCTCTTCCTCTTCGTCTTCGGGGACAACGTGGAGGACCGGCTGGGCCACTTCCGCTATCTGGTGTTCTACGTCCTGTGCGGGCTCGTGGCCACGGCGGTCCACTTCCTCGCCAACCCCGTGAACCCCTTCCCCATCATCGGGGCCTCGGGAGCCATCGCCGGGGTGCTGGGGGCGTACCTGATCCTCTTTCCCAAGGCGCGCATCCTGACCCTGGTGCCGCTGGTGATAATCTTCTGGGCCATCCGTCTGCCGGCCTTCGTCGTGCTCCCCTTCTGGTTCATCACCCAGCTCTTCAGCGGCTGGCAGGCGATAACGGCGGAGATGGATACGGGCGTGGCCTGGTTCGCCCACATCGGCGGTTTCCTGGCCGGGGGGCTGTACCTCTGGCTCAACCGCCGCCGCTTCCGGCCCATCGAGCAGATGCCGGAACCGGTCACCGTGTATGGCGACAACGACTAGGACGGGTCGCCCTCTCCCCGGAGGTAGGCGGCGATGTCCGCCGGCGTGTGGAGCTTTCCCCGGCCGATGCCCGGGCACTCCCGCCCCTCCCGCTCCCAGGTCGTCCGGCTGGCGAGTGTGCTTTTCCAGAAGGGGTAGGTGCGGCACTGTTTCGGGCGCACCGCGTAGATGGAGCACAGGTTCTCGGGGGTGATGAAGACGCAGTCCCCGTTGGGGTGCTCGACGAGGGACCAGGCGCCGAGGCCGACCCGGCGGCAGTAGCGGCGGCGGAACTCCTTCTCTTCGAGACCCAGGTGGGCGGCGATTTTCAGACGCTCGTGCGTGTCAACATTGACGACGCCGGGCTCGCCACGGCAACAGAACGCACAACCTTCCCGACAACTGAAGCGCACACCGTCGGGAGAGTACCAGCGTTTCATAACGGAGACCGCCCGTGAAAAAGTTGATTCCTATCGCGCTGCTCTGTGCGCTCCCCTTCACCGGTTGTCGGGACGGGGACGACGGGGGGTTCGCCCTCGAGGTGAGCTACGAGGGCGGTTACTCGAACGTGGCTCACGGGTGGTACGCCCTGACGCCCTCGGCCGGCGGGGAATCGGTGGAGTTCCGGCACGGCGAGACGGACATCCACGGCGTCACGGTGGAGTACGGTAAAGTCCTGCCGCGTGCCGATCTGGAGGAAGTGTACCGCATTTTCGTGGACAACGACGTCTGGGACCTGCCCTCGAGCGACCTCGCGACCGCCACCGACCAGCACACCTACACCGTCACGGTTCGCTCGGGCGACCGGGAGCACTCGTTCAGCGTCTACGGTCCCCGCCTGCATCCCGACGGGCGTTACTGGAACGTCATCTCGCCGCTGGTGGAGCTGGGCGACGAGCTGGGTCCGCCCGAGGAGTACGGCCTGACCATGCGCGTGGAGGGCGGCCTGAGCAAGTTGGAGTACTCCCTCTACACGGTCCGGCTCCTGCCCGATCGGGCCGGCCTGGTCGTCGAGGAGAAGGAGCGCCTGGGCGGGGTGGCGACCCGGGAACTGGAGGTTCCCCGCTCCTCCGCGGTGCGGCTGTACCTGGCCCTGGAGGAAAACGGTTTCTGGGAGCTGGGCGACTCCCGCGCCGCGGAAAAAATCGTCACCGACATCCCGACCTATACCCTCACCCTCGAGGTCGGCGATCGTTCGCACTCCTTCAGCGTCTATGCGCCGACCTTCGACCCCGACCCGCGCTACGGCTCGATGACCCGCGCCGTTTACGACTTCGCCTCGCAGGCGTTCGCCTCGCAGGCGGAGTGATTATCAACGTTACCATTGAGGGAGGATCATGCGCAAGGCACTCTTTTGTATTCTGATGACGCTCCTCGTCCTGACCGTTGCGGGTTGCCGCAAATCGGGGCCCGGCCCCGAGGCGTACACGGACCGCGAACCGCTCCCGCAGTTCAAGGTCCACATGCGGGCCACCGGCGGATGGGACTACAAGGAGATGAAGTACGTGGAGTGGACCATCGAGTACTCCGGCCGGGGCGACATCTCCTACGAGTACCTGTCGGAGAACGATCTGGGCCACATGGAACAAAAGGAAGCCCAGCTTCCGGCCTGGATGGGTTACGCCCTATGGGATGATTTAGAGAAAAACGAAGTCTGGGAGCTCGTCTCCGACGAGAGCGTCTCGATGGAGGGACACTCGACGTACGTTCTCGAGCTGCGCCTGGGCGACCGCCGGAACGAGTTCACGATCTACGCCCCGGATTTCCACCGGGATAAGCGCTACCAGCACGCGGTCAAAGCCATCCAGGACTTCTATTGATCGGCCGTTACGGATGGAAAAAGAGGGTGCCGGACACCCTCTTTTTTTATGGGATTCCGCAGCTCTACTCGGGGGCGATCCAGCCCACGTTGCCGTCCACCCGCCGGTAGACGACGTTGAGCTTGTCGGTGCCGGCGTTGGTGAAGACGTAGAAATCCGCGTTCAGGAGGTCCATCTGCATCACGGCCTCGTCGAGGCTCATCGGCTTGACCATGTGCCGCTCGGTCTGAATGACCCGGCGTTCGTGCTCCTCGAGCTCGCCGGCGTCGGGTTCCAGGAGCTCGTGGGTCACGGTGGGGAGCTCTTCCTCCTTCGCGGGGGCGTGCCGGTGCTTGCGGCTCGCGAGCTTGTCCTTGTAGCGACTTACCTGCCGGTCAATCTTGTCCACGGCCTGGTCAATGGAGGTGTACATGTCGCCCGTCTCCCCCTCGCCGCGCATGTTGACGTTGTTGACGTTGATGTTGATCTCGGCGCGGTTGCGGTACTTCTCGGCGGCCAGGACGACGTTGACGTCCATGACGCGGTCGAAGTGGCGGCGGATTCGGGCCAGCCTCTCCTCCAGGTAGCGGTGGACGGCGTCCGAGACCTCGTAGTTCCGACCGACGACGGAGATTCTCATCGTTGCCTCCAGCGGTTGGATTGGAAATGGTGTTCGGCCAGGTAGGAGCTGCGGACGAGGGGGCCGGCCACGACGGTGGGGATCCCGATCCGCCGCGCCTTCTCCCCCTGCTCGTCGAACTCCTCCGGCCGCCAGTAACGCGCCACGGGAAGCTGGCTCCGGGTCGGGCGGAGGTACTGGCCGAGGGTGAGTATGCCGACCCCGGCCCGGACGACGTCACGGTAGACCCGCTCCAGCTCCGGTTCGTCCTCGCCCAGCCCCAGCATCAGGCCGGTCTTGGTGGTGAGCCCGGCGTCGGCCGCCCGGCGCAGAAGATCGAGCGACCTCGCGTAATCCGCCCCCGGGCGCACGGCGGGGTAGAGGCGGGGGACGGTTTCCAGGTTGTGCCCCAGCACGTCGGGGCACGCGCGGAACGCGGTTTCGATGGACGCTTCTTCACCACGGAAATCGGGGACCAGAAGTTCCACCCGCGGGATCGGAGCCAGGGCGCGCAGGGCCGCGACCGTTTTTGCGAATTGCCCCGCCCCGCCGTCGGGGAGGTCGTCCCGGGTGACCGAGGTTACCACGACGTACCCCAGGCCCAATCGCCGGACGGCCTCGGCCACCCGCGCCGGCTCGTCCGGTTTCGGTTTTTCCGACCTTGCGTGGGGAACGGAGCAGAAGCCGCAGTTCCGCGAGCAACTCTCCCCCAAAATCATGAAGGTGGCGGTCCCCGATGCGTAACACTCGCCACGGTTGGGGCACCGGGCGCCCTCGCAGACCGTGGCGAGCGCGAGCTCGGAAAGGGTGCGCCTGACCTCGCCCAGGCTTCCCGGTTTTCTTCGGGGAAGCCGCAGCCAGGTCGGGAGACGCTGGGCGTCGGAGCGGATCAAGCTTGAGTGAGGGGTTTAAAGTTTGGTCAAGGGGTTAACCCCTCGTCACAAGGGTTTGCGCTTCGAGGCCGGAGGGATTCTCATCATGTTGCGGTACTTGGCCACCGTCCGCCGGGCCAGGACGAAGCCGTCCTCCTCCTTCAGCCGGTCCACTATCTCGGCGTCGGAGAGGGGGCGCTCCTCCTCGGCTATCATCTTGCGGATCCGCTCCTTGATGTAGGTGGTGGAGATAGATTTGCCCGAGGTGTCGGGCAGACCGCCGGAGAAGAAGAACTTCAGCTCGAATATGCCCCTGGGCGTCTGCACGTACTTCCCCGACGTGGCCCGGGAGACGGTCGAGGGGTTGATCCCCAACTCGTCGGCCACCATCTCCAGGGTCAGCGGTTTGAGACCCTCGACCCCACCTGAAAGGAATTGGTGCTGGCGCTCGAAGATGGAGCGCGTCACGCGGAGGATGGTCCGCCGGCGCTCGTCTATGTTCTTGATGAACCAAACCGCCGAGTTCACCTTGTCGCGGATGAAGGCCCGGGTTTCCCGGTCCGCCTCCCCGGAGTTCAACACGTCCCGGTAGTACCTGGAGATGCGCAGGCGGGGGATGCCCCACTCGTTCAAATAAACGCGGAAGTCGTCGCCCTGTTTCTCGACGAAGACATCGGGCCGGACGTAGATTGCCCGCTGACCGGAGTAGTTGCGCGCCGGCTTGGGGTCCAGGGAGGCGATGAGGTGCACCGCTTCTCGCACGTCCTCTTCAGTGGAGCCCAGGGCGCCGGCGATGTGCCGGTAGTCCCGTCGGGCGACGAGGGGGAGGTGCTCGGCGACTATCCGCTCCGCCAGGGTGATGAGAGCGTCACCGTTGCCCGCCGCGGGGTCGGCTCCCCGGAGCTGGACGGTCAGGCACTCCTTCAGGTTGCGCGCCCCGACGCCCAGGGGGTCGAGACCGTGGACCCGCTCGGTGAGCACCTTCTCCATCTCCCCGGCCGTGACCTCGGGCCTGAGCTTCAGCCCACCGGCCAGGGTCGCGAGGTCCACGTCGCGCAGGTAGCCTTCGGAGTCCAGGCTGCCCACTATCTCCTGGGCGATGGTGAGCTCGCGCTCGTCGGTGCAGTTCAATGAAAGCTGCCAGAACATGTGGTCGGTGAGAGTGGTGGAGTTGGCCACGACCCGGTCAATGTACGAGTCCTCCTCCCGGACCTCCATTGGGCGGACCGAGCGGTAGACCATGGGGTCGTACCGGACGTGGGCCTCCCAACCCTCCAGGATTCCCTCGTTATCCCTGTCGGTTTGACCCCCCTCTTCCTGGGAGTTGTCTTGCCGGGGGTTCTCCCCGGGCAGGAAATCCCGCTGGGCCTCCCAGGCCTCGTCGCCGCGGTCCTTCGAGTTCAGATCGGTGTCGGTTTGAGCCGCGCGCTCCAGGGGGTCCAGCGCCTCCAGGACCGGGTTGGCCACGAGCTCCTCATCCACCCGCTCCTTTAAAAGGAGCATCGGCAGGGCGAGGAGCTTGATGGCCTGCTGCAGCTTCGGCGAAAGCTTGAGCTGCAGCTTGAGGGTGTTTTCCAGGGTCAGGCGCGGCTCTCTGGCGGACATTGACATGTTTCCTCGGGCGCGTTTGCGTCGCCCATTGTTTCTGTTATTTCACCGTTGGCGTGACTTCGTTTCACGTATGTATCTTTGGAGCTGGGTCTCCACGTTGCCGGTGAGGTTGACGAAGCGCAACCCGAGCCCGAAGACCATGTCCCGGTTTCCCGACCCCGGGTCGGTCCGGGGGTCGTAGTCCTCGGAAAGCTGGACCACCCCGCCCTCGGAGACCTGCCGGTAGGTCCTGACGACCTCGGCCTCCACGCAGGCTATCTGGGCCATCTGTGGGAGGATGAAGGAGAGGGTGATGAGTTTTCCCAGCTTGACCTCGAAGGGGAGCTGATCCTCGATGTTGACCTCGATGGCGATTCCCGAGCTGGAGATGGAGCGGACCCGGACCTCCCGGTGGAGGCTGGTAAGACCGGCGAGGACGACTGCGTCCAGGTCAACCGGTTTGTGCCGGGGGGCTTTGCGGCGTTCGCCGGTGGAGGCCATGGGGCGGCTCCTGGGGTATCGCCGGGGGCGCAGCTCGCTTCGCTCGGTTTACCGGGGGGTAATCCTCGCTACGTTTCGTTTTCCCTTCGGGCGCAGTTCCGCGGCCCCGGAGGGTCTCGCGGACCGGCGAATCGGCCGGAGTGAACGTCCTCGGCGGCTCGAGCCCGAAGGAAAAAAGCCGCGGTTCGAGTCTCCCCCTCCACGTCGGGGATAATAATACCAATCAAAAGTATACCCTACTTTTTCCTTCCGGGCAAGCGACGACGGGGGGTCGCCGGGGGCATAGCTCGCTTCGCTCGGTTTAACTGCACCGGAGGTGTGACTGCGCAGTTAAAAAAGGACCAGGCGGACCGTAGGTCGCACCTGGCCCTGACGTTTGGCGCGGCGGACGGGACTCGAACCCGCAACTTCCGGCGTGACAGGCCGGTGCTCTAACCGAGTTGAACTACCGCCGCTCGCTCACGCCCTTCCGCTGAGGGTGAGCCCTTCCCTCCTGGTGGGCGGAACAGGGATCGAACCTGCGACCTCCGGTGTGTAAGACCGGCGCTCTCACCGGCTGAGCTAACCGCCCCTTTTTCCCTTCGGGCGCAGTTACCCGGGGGCTCATTCACTCGCGCGGGGGGTAGTCTATCCCCCCGTCCGCGTGCGTGTCAAGGGCCGGGTGACCCGGACTCCCCTTCATATTCCCCGCGTCGAGCAATCAGATCCGCTGCTTTTCCCGGCGCTCCTTCCAGCGCATGAAGGTCGGCCGGTCGAGGTCCTCGTCCCGCAGGGTGGGGAAGTTGATCACGAGCCCGCGGTCCGTGGTCCCGGTGGCCTCGTACTCGACTCCGACGAGCTCCCGCTCCTCCTCGGGCTCCGGCTGCTCCACCGGTTCTTGCATCTGCGGCACCTTCTTGGTGAAGCCGGTGGCGATGACCGTCACCGTCACCTGGTCCTGGAGCTCCGAGTTGACGACGCCGAAGACTATCTCCGCGTTGTCGTCCGCCGCCTCGCGGATGGTGTCCATGGCCTCGTTCACGGCGAAGAGGGGCAGGTCCGGCGATGCGGTGATGTTCACCAGCACCCCCATCGCCCCCTCGATGGACACGCCGTCCAGGAGGGGGGAGCTGACGGCGTTGCGCACCGCGTCGTGGATGGCGGTCTCGCCGGTGCCGTATCCGGTGCCCATGAGGGCGTCGCCCATCCCCCTCATCACGGTGACCACGTCGGCGAAGTCCACGTTGATCATCCCCGGCATGGTAATGATGTCGGAAATTCCCTGCACCGCCTGGTGCAGGACGTCGTCGGCCATCTCGAAGGCCGAGGTCATGGTGGTCCTCTTCTCCACCACGGCCAACAGACGCTGGTTGGGTATGACGATCAGGGTGTCCACGTACTTCCGCAGCTCCACCAGACCGTCCTCGGCCTTCCTGGACCGCGCCGGCCCCTCGAAGGTGAACGGCTTGGTGACCACGGCGACGGAGAGGATGTCCATGCCCCGGGCCTGCTCGGCGATGATCGGCGCCGCGCCGGTTCCCGTCCCGCCTCCCAGGCCGGCGGTGATGAAGAGCATGTCGGCGCCTTCCAGGTACTGCCGGATTTCGCCCAAACTCTCCTCGGCCGCCTCGCGACCGATTTCGGGCTGGGCCCCGGCTCCGAGGCCGTGGGTCAGCCTGGCGCCAAGCTGTATCTTGTTGTAGGCCGTGTTCTGCATCAGCGCCTGGGCGTCGGTGTTGGCCACGATGAAGTCCACGCCGCGCAGGCCGGCCTCCACCATGCGGTTGACCGCGTTGCCTCCCCCGCCTCCCACGCCGAACACTTTCAGGTTGGCGAAGGTCTGCTGCTCGGTGTCTAATAGCTCGAGCATGGTCTCTCCTTTTTTATCTCGCCGTGACAGCGAAGCTCTGACGTTTCGCCGGTGGCGTAACTCGCTTCGCTTCGTTTATGACTAGAAAAAGTCCTTGAGCCAGTTTTTCATCCGGGTGATGATGTTGTCGAAGAGGGAGCCGTCCTCGAGGTCCCGTCCGCCGAACTGCCTGCCCTCGGCGGCGTAGAGCACCAGGCCCACCCCGGTGGAGAAGGCCGGGTCGTTCACCGAATCGTAGAGGCCCCCGATGGGGAGCGGGCTGCCGGTCCTCACCGGCCCGCTGAAAACGCGCTCGGCCAGCTCCACGATGCCGGGCAGCTTGCTGGCCCCGCCGGTCAGGACGTAGCCGGCACGGTTCGTTTCGGCGTATTTGCTCTTGGCGATTTCCCCCCGGGCGAGCTCGAAAATCTCCGCCATCCTCGGTTCGATGATGTCCGCCAGGTGGCGGCGGGGAACCAGGCGCGGCGGACGGCCGCCCACGCTGGGCACCTCGATCATCTCGTCGGGTCCGACGAGCTCGTAACCGGCGGAGCCGTGGTCTATCTTGAGCTGCTCGGCCTGCTTCGTGGGCGTCCGCAGGCCGACGGAGACGTCGTTGGTGACGTTGTTCCCGCCCAGGGCGATGATGGAGCTGAAGCGCAGCGCGCCGTCAATGATCATGGCGATGTCGGTGGTCCCGCCGCCGATGTCTATGAGCGCCACACCCAGCTCCTCCTCGTCGTCGGTGAGCACCGCCCGGCAGCTTGCCAGCGGTTCCAGGACGATGTCGGCCACCCTCAGCCCCGCCCGCTGCACGCTCTTGACTATGTTCTGCACGCTGGTGACCGCCCCGGTGACGATGTGGACCTCGGCCTCGAGCCGGACCCCGCTCATCCCCACCGGGTTCTTTATCCCGTCCTGGTCGTCCACGATGTACTCCTGCGGCAGGACGTGGATCACCTCGCGGTCCAGTGGTATGGCGATGGCCTGTGACGCGTCAATGACCCGCTTTACGTCCTGCTCGCGAATCTCGTGGTTCTGCCCCGAGACGGCGATGACGCCCCGCGAGTTGAAGCTCTTGACGTGCCCGCCGGCGACCCCGGCATACACGCCGGTGACCTTGACGTCGGCCATCAGCTCGGCCTTCTGGACCGCCCCCGTGATGCTCTGGACGCAGTCGTCTATATGGATGACGACCCCGCGGCGCAGTCCCTGGGCCGGTGAGGTGCCCACACCGACGATCTCGACCCCGGCTTCGCCCAGCTCGGCGATGATCGCGCAGATTTTGGTCGTGCCGATGTCCAGACCGACGACGGTCTTGCCACTCTGCCCTTTTCCCACAATCCCTCCCTTGTGCTTGGGGGATAGCCGCGCTAGGGTCTAGTAACCGATTCCATTTCTGAGCCGGTCCGGTGCCGGGATATGACCTGTCTGGAGTATCGGGCGTCCAGCTCGGTGAAGCCACACTGGCGCTCGCGGGTATAAACCGCCTGCAGGGCGGCCAGCGTGGACGGCGCGCTTTCCAGGGGGAAGAGGACCCGGGCGCCGTCGGCGAGCAGACCCTCGAGGTGGTCCGCGTGCGGCCGAATCTCCACCAACTCGTCGAGGAGCGGGAGGGCCTGACGCTGCATCTCGGCGCACAGACCGCAGGCGGCCAGAATAACCCCGTCGGAGTAAGGTTCCAGCTCGCCCTTCCGCTCGACCTCGTAACCGGTCACCACCGGCAGATCGAACACCGCCCCGTCCACCCGTCGGGCGTCACCCACCCCGAACAGGGGCAGCACGGTGCCGTTGCCGGCCAGGAGCTGCAGCGGTCCCTCGGCCAGGTAGCAGGCCGGGGTCCGCTCGGTCACGCGGACGACCAGCTTGTCGGGGTAAACCTTGTCTATTTGGACTTCCGCCAGGTACGGGTGTCGGGAGAGACGTTGCGCGACCTCGCCGGAGTCCAGGGAGAAGAGGTTCTCCCCCATGGGCAGGAGGTTTTGGATCTCGGCGTCGGACACGACGGTGTTCCCCTCCACCGCCACCCGTTTCAGATCGAAGGCGTCGGAGCGCAGGTAGAGGAACCCCGCCACGCCGATGAGCGCGAGGACCGCCACCCAGGTGAACACCTTTGCCCGACGGCCCATCCTCGGGTGAAAGCCGTCCCCTTTTTCATGGGTCTGGACGTAGGTGGAGTGCCGCATTTTAAAACTCCCCGATACGGCGGACCTCGGTCCGGAGCCGGAGGCCGAAGGTCTCCTCGACGGTTTTCTCCACGAGCTCGATGAGCGCGGCGAAGTCCGCCGCCTTTGCGCCGCCCCGGTTTACCATGAAGTTGGAGTGCTTGGCGGATATCTGGGCCCCGCCGATTCTCTTTCCGGTCAGCCCGCAGACGTCCACGAGCCGCCAGGCCGGCAACTGGCGGGTACCTTTTTCCTCCAGGGCCCGGAGGGAGAATTCCGCGCCCAGGGCGGACTCCAGCTTTTCATAATCGAGGTCCATCCCCGGCTCCCAGGTAAAGTTCTTGAAGACACTGCCGCAGTTGGGCCACTCCAGGGGGTGCTTTCGTTCCCGGTCGTCCAGGCGCTCCAGGCAGCGCTTCCGAATCTCGCGGGGGTCCCCCTCGTCCAGGACGAACTCCGCCCGTACGAGCGCCGCGCCCGGCGGCAGGTCGGCTCGGCGGTACCCGTACCCGATCTCCCCCCCCAGGTAGCGGTGGAGCTCGCCCGATTCGAGCACTACCTCGACCCAGTCCACCCGGGGCCAGACCTCGGTCCCGTAGGCCCCGGCGTTCATGGCCAGCGCCCCGCCCAGGCTCCCCGGGATGCCGTACAGATCCTCGATCCCCCCCAGGCCCACGTCGCCGAGGCGGTCGAGGAAGGACTGGAGCCGGACGCCGGCCGCAACCGTGCAGCGCGCGCCGTGGACCTGCACCCCGTCGTCCTCGAACCCCTCGCCGATCAGGAGCACCAGACCCCGGAAGCCGCCGTCGCCGACCAAAAGGTTCGTTCCCCGACCCATGACCAGGACCGGGGTCCCCTCCTCTCCGGCGAAGAGGAGGGCGTGGGAAACCTCGTCGGCGGTGCGGGGCCTCGCGAATAAATCCGCCGGGCCGCCCACCCGAAGCCCGGTGTGCCCGGCGAGCGGCTCGTCGGCCAGCACCGGCATCCCCATTTCCGTCAGGCTGCCTGAGAGCGGATTCAACCTCTCTCCTCCGAGAGTTTTTTTACGATGTCCCGGGCGGTTTCCCAGATGTTGCCCGCCCCGAGCACCAGCACGAGGTCGTCGTCGCTCACCATGCCGGCCACGGCCTCGGGAATCTTCCGGCGGTCGCGGATGAAGGTGACCTCCCGGTGGCCGTGCTCGGTCACTCCCTTGGCCAGCGCCTCGGCGCTGACGCCGGGAATCTCGGGCTCGCCGGCGGAGTAGATGTCGGTGATTATCAGCCGGTCGGCCTGGTAGAAGCAGCGCAGGAAACGGTCGAAGAGCGCCTTGGTTCTGGTGTACCGGTGGGGCTGGAACACCGCCACGATCCGACGGTCCCAGCCGGTCCGCATGGCGTCCAGGGTGGCGGCAATCTCCGTCGGGTGGTGGGCGTAGTCGTGGATGACGGTGATGTCGCCGATGTGGCCCACCACCTCCAGGCGCATCTCGATTCCCTTGAAGGAGCGCAGGCTTTTGATGATCGTTTCGGGGGCGACGCCGATCTCGAGGGCCAGCGCCGCCGCCCCCAGGCTGTTCAGGACGTTGTGCCGGCCGGGGAGGTTCAGGTCCACCTCGCCCAGAAGCTCCGCACCCCGGTAGAGCTTGTAGCTGGCGCTCATCGGCATCAGCCGCACCTCCCGCCCGACGACGTCGCACTGGGTGGTGAAGCCGTAGGTGATGTAGCGCCGCTTGAGCTCCGGCAGGATGCCCTGCACCACGGGGTCGTCCAGGCATACGATTGTGGCGCCGTAGAACGGCACGGAGTTTGCGAATCGGATGAAACAGGCGCGGATGTCGTCCAGGCCGGAGTAGTAGTTGAGGTGGTCGGAGTCTATGTTGGTCACCAGGGCGTAGGCCGGCGATATGGCGAGGAAGGTGCCGTCGCTCTCGTCGGCCTCGACGATGAAGTATTCGCCGGCGCCCAGGCTCGCGCCGGTTCCGATGGCCCGCCCGTTCCCGTTGGGCTCGGTTTTGGAGCGCAGGGCGTTGAGCTTGCCCCCGATGACCGCCGTGGGCTCCAGGCCGCCGTCGGAGAGGATGGAGTAGATGAAGCTGGCGGTGGTGGTCTTTCCGTGGGTGCCGGCGACGGCGACGGGGTATTTGAGCCGCATGATTTCGACCAGAATCTCGGAGCGGTTGATCACCGGGATGTTGTACTTCCTCCCGGCGACAACCTCGGGGTTGTCGGGGGGAATCGCGGTGGAGACGGCGATGACCCCGGCGCCGACGACGTTCTTCTCCGAGTGGCCGATGGTCACCCGGGCCCCCAGTTCCGCGAGGCGCTCCGTGGCCTTGCCGGCCCGCAGATCGGACCCGGACACCTCGAAGCCGAGGCTAAGGAGAATTTCGGCGATGCCGCTCATCCCCGCGCCGCCGATGCCCACCAGGTGCACCCGGGTTATCCTGCCCAGCATGAGGGTCATCGGAACCTCCGTGCGGTATCGAGGGCCAACTCCGCCGCCCGCCGTGCCGCGTCGGGCCGTCCCAGCCCCTTTGCGGCCGCGGACATCCTCCGTCGCAGCGCGTCGTCGGTGACCAGACGTTCAACCTCTTGCGCCAGCCGTTCAGCGGTCAACTCCCGGTCCCCGATGACGACCGCCGCCCCGGCCCGCTCGAAGGAAAGGGCGTTGGCGGTCTGGTGGTCCGCGGCGGCGTAAGGATAAGGCACGAGGACGGCCGGCAGACCGAATAGAGCCAGCTCGAAGACGCTCCCCCCTGCACGGGCGACGACAAAGTCGCCGGTGGCCAGGGCGGGGCCGATGGGGTCCAGATAGGCGGTCACGAAGGCCCGCAGGCCGGATTCCTCCACCGCCCGCCGCACCGCATCGCGGTCGTCCCCGCCGGTTTGGATTATCATCTGCAACCCCCCGATGGCCGCCAGCCTCCCGGCGGCCTGGGCGACCGCCCGGTTGACGGACCGGGCCCCGGCGCTCCCGCCGAGGACCAGCCCCGTCACGCGGCCCGGGTCGAGACCGAAGGCGGCGTGGTCGGGTGAGTACGAGGCGAGATCGGCCCGCACCGGGTTCCCCGTCACCCTCACCCTGGGCGAGGCCGGTCTGGCCCGCCTTCCGGGGAAAGCCACCGCGGCAGCCGCGCTCAACGGCCCCAGCACCCGGTTGGTGAGCCCGCAGACGGCGTTCTGTTCCAAAAGCATAATCGGCACGCCGTGGCCCCGCGCCGCCAGGGCGACGGGAAAGCCCTCGTAACCGCCGCAACAGACGACGAGCCCGGGCCTCATCCAGCGCATCAGCTCCGCCGCTCTCGCCGTCCCGTTAAGGTTCATGAATACGCCCGCGATCAGTTGCAGGGGGTTCGCCTGGTAGATGGGTGCCGCCGGCACCTCGTGGTAGGGCCAACCCCGTTTGTCGCACTCCCGTTTCGGCAGGTCGAAACCGGCGCCGCAGAAGGCTATTTCCGCGCCCGGCTCCAGCTCCCGCAATTGTTCGGCCACCGCGAGCCCCGGGTAGAGGTGACCGCCGGTCTTCCCCCCGGCGAAGAGGAACGGTTTCATCCTCCACCCCCATTATGACCATCTCCGCCACCGGTAGGTCGAAGACCTCCGGCGGCGGTCGGCGGGGCTGTACACGCCGAGCCCCTTGAACGCCGCGGCGAGGCTCGCCCTGTGTTTTCCCACCGAGTATGCCGGGCCGTGCACCGGGGCGGACGGTCGGATTAAATACGCCCTCCTCCGGGCGACCGGCGCCTCCTCCCCGGCCTGGACGGTGACCGTCTCGGCGCTCTGTCTCGCCACGCCGGCCAATATGCCCATCGCCGCCAGGGAGACGATGAGCGAGGTGCCGCCGTAGCTCACGAAGGGAAGCGGCAGGCCCGTCGTCGGAAGAAGCGCCGTCACCACGCCGATGTTCACGATGGCCTGCACCCCGAAGAGCGCGGTGATGCCGGTGGCCAGGAGCCTCCCGAAGGGGTCCGAGCACCGCATGGCGGTTCTTATCCCCAGGGCGACGAGGAGCCCGAAGAGCGAAACGACCAGGAGCGACCCGAAGAGGCCGAGCTCCTCGGCCAGAATCGAAAAGATGAAGTCGGTGTGGGCTTCGGGCAGGTAGAAGAGCTTCTGCTGGCTGGCGCCCAGACCCACGCCGGTGAGCTTGCCCGAGCCGATGGCCAACAGGCTCTGCACCGCCTGATAACCCTCGCCGTCGGCGACCTTCCACGGGTTCGCAAAGGCCGTGACCCTCGCCCAGCGGTAGGGTTCCAGGTAAATCGCCAGGATTGCCAGGGGAACCAGGACGGCCAGGGTCGCCAGCACGTGGCGGGTGGGCACCCCCGCGACCCAGAAGATCACGTATCCGGTGATGAAGAGCATCACCGCCGTCGAGAGGTCGGGTTGGATCAGCACCAGGCCCATGGCCAACACGAGGACCGCCAGCGACGGCAGGAGGCCCTGCTTGAACCCGCTGAGCCGGTCGCGCTTCCGGGTGAGAGTCTGCGCCAGATACAGAATCATGAAAAGCTTGGCCAGCTCGCTGGGCTGGAACGAGATGATGCCCAGGGACAGCCAGCGCCTGGCCGAGTTGGCCTCCTCGCCCAGGTTCTGCGTGAACACGAGCCCCAGCATCACGAAGGTGAGTAACAGGAGCGGTTTGGTCCACTTCGCGATTTTCTGGTAGGGCAGCCGCCAGAAGAGGAACATGAGGGCCAGGCCGGGGATGAGCTTCCAGAGCTGTTGGGTCAGGTAGTAGCTCGGGTCGCCCCGGGCCGCCCCCAGGACCTGACTGGCGCTGCCCACCATCAGCAGTCCGATGATGACCAGCGCGGCGGTCACCCCGAAAAGTTGCAAATCTGTGCGGCGAAGGTTCATCTCACCCGCCACCGGTAAATCGCCGACCTCTCGGCGAGCCGTCCGGCGCTTCCCCGACTGGCGCCTGCGGACCTAAAGATTGGACACAAGTCCGGGGGTCTCACGGGCGATCGTCGGCCGGTGGCAAGTGCAGGACGTGCTCAGCTACCTCCGCCCGGGTTGACGACCGCAGGGGCAGCGGTGAGTCCATCAGGAAGGTCAGCTGATACTCATCGTCCTGCAGGAGCTGGTTATCCTTGGGGGGGTTCATAGGGACCTCGCTTATGCCGGAACTTTCGTCTCTGGAGGGGGCCGGCCCCCTTTACCTTTTTAACGCAGTTTGAGGGTCGAAATCGCCAAGAGAGCGAACAGGGCGGCGATTATCCAGAACCGGATGATGACCTTCGACTCCGACCACCCCTTCAACTCGAAGTGGTGGTGGAGAGGAGCCATCCTGAACAGGCGCTTCCCCTCGCCGCCGGGCCCTTTGCCCTTGGTGAGCTTGAAGTACCCGATCTGGAGCATCACCGACAGGCCTTCGATAACGAAGACGCCGCCCACGATCAACAGGAGCAGCTCCTGCTTGCAGAAGATGGCCACGGTGCCGATGGCCCCACCCAGGGCCAGCGAGCCGGTGTCCCCCATGAAGACATCCGCGGGGTGGGAGTTGAACCACAGAAAGCCCAGGGCCGCCCCCACCAGGGAGGTCATGAAGATGGTCAACTCGCCGATGTCGGCCAGATGGGTCACGTCGAGGTACTTGGCGAACACGGCGTGTCCGGCGACGTAAACGAAAACCACGTAGGCCAGGCCGGCGAAGAGCGTCGTGCCGATAGCCAGGCCGTCGAGCCCGTCGGTGAGGTTGACCGTGTTGGAGGTCCCCACGATGACCAGGGCCACGAAGGGAATGTACCCCCAGCCCAGGTCTATCTGGACGTCCTTGAAGAAGGGGATGGTCAGGATCGTCGAGTGCGCCGGGTCCAGCGGCCAGAAGTAGAGGATGCACCCCACCGCCAGGCCGAGAACCGCCTGGCCGATGAGCTTGTACCTCGCGATGAGCCCCAGGGGGCGCTTCTTGATGTTCTTCAGGTAGTCGTCGGCGAACCCCAGGGCGCCCAGCCCCAGCGTGACCGCCAGGACCATGAGCACGTACCGGTTGGTCAGATCGGCGAAGAGGAGGGTCGGCACGGCGATGGCGAGGAGGATGATCAGGCCGCCCATGGTGGGTGTGGTCTGTTTGGCCTTGTGCGACTCGGGGCCGTCGTCCCGCGTGACCTCGATCAGGTGAAGCCTGGCGAGCTTGTTGATGATCGGCCTGCCGAAGATGAATACCACCAGGATGGCGACGATGGAGGCCGCCGCCGCCCGGAAGGTGATGTAATTGAATAGGCGGAGGAAGCCTATCTCGTCGGCCAGGGGTGTCAGAAGATGGTAGAGCACCGGTTTACTCCTCGGCCGGAAACGAAGCGAAGCTAGTTATGCCCCGGCGAACCGAGCGAAGCGAGCTACGCCCCGGCGAATCAATTCGGTTCGATGTACCCCTCGAGCGCGTCGTCCTCGAGCAGGAAATCCAGACGCAGAGCCCGGCTGGCCTTGACGAGGAGCACGTCGCCGGGCCGGAGCACGCGCTTTAAAATCCTTCCAGCCTCATGGCGGTCGGCCGCCGTGTATATTTCCCCGAGACCATTCTCCCGTGCGCCGCGGGCGATGTCCTCCGCGAACGCCCCCACGGCCACGAGCACGGCGATTCCGCGCTTGGCCGCCTCGGCCCCGACGCTTTCATGCAGCCGGGGCGCCGTCGGGCCGAGCTCCAGCATGTCGCCCAGTACCGCCACCCGGCGACCTGGGAGGCCGGCCAGGGTTTCCAGGGCGGCGCTCATGGACAGCGGGTTGGCGTTGTAGGTATCGGCGAGGATGGTCAGCCCGCCCCCGCCACCGGTGGGTCGAAGACCCCGGCGGTACACCTCTCCCCGCAGGGGGGTTATCCGCGCCCCGGCGAGCTTTTCGGCGATGAGCCCCGGCGGCACGCCCAGGACGAGGGCCGCGGCCGCCGCACGCAGCGCGGAGAGCACGTGGTGGCTGCCCGGGGTGGGCAGCTCGATTTCGAACCGCGCGGGTGGGACTAAGATTCCCTTTGGCGGGTTCCAAACCACCTCGAACCGGCTCCCTTCGGCGCGCCGCTCATCGAGCCGCGTAGGTCGCACCTCGGCCCGGCAGTTGCCGGCGACCAGGCCGAAGGTGACCACGGGGCAGGGGGTGCGTTCCGCCAGCAGCGGGAAGTGCTCGCACTCCAGGGGAAGGACGGCCGCGCCGTCGGGCGGTAGTTGCAGCAGCAACTCGGCCTTGGCCAGGGCTATGGCCCGCACGTCGGAGAAGAACTCCAGGTGGGCCGGGCCGACGGCGGTTACGACGCCGATTCTCGGCCGGGCGACCTCCGCCAGCGAGGCGATTTCACCAGCCCACTGCATCCCCATCTCCAGCACCGCCAGGGCCGTGTCCCCGCGCAGGCGGGCGAGGGTGAGCGGGACGCCGTATACCGTGTTCATGTTCCCCTGGCTCACGATGGTCGGCGCGAAGGCGTCCAGGACCGCGCCCAGGTAGTCCTTCGTCGTAGTCTTCCCCACGGAGCCGGTGATGCCGACGACGGTGAGCTCGGGGAAGCGCCGCCGGAATCCGTCGGCGATGGAAAGAAGCGCCCGGGGTACGCTCTCGACCACCAGTTGGGTCAGCGTCAGGTCCGGGTCGGGCCTTTCCACCAGGGCGGCCAGGGCTTTACCGGCGACGTCGGAGAGGAACTGGTGGCCGTCCGCGCGCTCGCCGGGCAGGGCGACGAAGAGGTCGCCGGCGGCGAGGGCCCGGGAGTCTATGGCCAGCCCCCGCACCGGCTCGTCGAGGACCCCCGCCACCGGTGGGTCGAAGACCCCCCGGGGTCCCAAAAGTCGGGCGTCCGCCCATTCGAGCAGTCGGCCCAGGGGGAGAGGCTCCCCCACGTCGGCTCTGAGCTGTCCGTAATCCTCGCGCACCTTCTCTCCCCTGACCGGTGTGAGCATTAGAAGGTCCTGGAGAGCGGTCGTCACCTCGAGCCCGCCAGCTGGACCGACAGGGCGTCCCCGCCGGTGGATACCGCGACCACCCGACCGCTTCCGTGCATTTCCACGGGCACCCCCCTGGCGGCCAGTACCGCGGCGGCCTTCCGGGCGTTCAACCCCAACAGGTTCAACGGGCTCCCGGCGGCCGACGGCGTGGAACACGGCACCTCGGGTGAGTCGGCCCGCACCAGACGGGCCGTCGCCCCCCCGGGTGCCGACACCCCCTCGAGGGCCAGCACCTGTCTGACGATTCTGGCGAAGGCCGGCCCGCAGACCGGTCCGCCACCATAGATGGGCCTGGGTTCGTCTACGATTATCAACAAGACCAGCGCGGGGTCCTGTGCCGGGGCGAAGCCGATGAAGCTGGCGATGTAGTGCTTGCCCTCCAGATAGCCCCCCTCGCCGACCTTCTGGGCGGTGCCCGTCTTGCCCCCGATGGTGTAGCCCGATCCCCGGGCGTCCTTGCCCAACCCGCGCTCCACCGCTCCGATGAGAATCTCGCGGAGGGCGGCGGCGGTTTCGGGGCTGATGACCCGCCTGGGGCGCGGTTTTCGCGAATTCTCGCGGGACACGATGCTCGGCTGGACCAGCCACCCCCCGTTGGCGATGACCGCGTAGGCCCGGACGAGCTGAATCGCCGTCACGGCCACCCCCTGGCCGAAGCTGGCGCAGGCCGTGTCCAGGGGGTACCACTCCGAGGCCGGTCGGAGGATCCCCCGGACCTCTCCGGGTATCTCCAAGCCGGTCAACGCGCCGAAACCGAATTTTCCCAGGTAATCGCGCAGCTTATCCCGCCCGACCTTCAGGCCGATCTGGAGGATGCCCACGTTGGAGGACCGTTCGATGATCTGGGTCGCGGTCAGGCGGGGGTCGTGGGGCAGACTGTCCCTGATCCGCCGACCGGTCACGTAGGTTTCCCCGGGGGTGTCGAAGACGGTCTGGGGTGTAACGAGCCCCTCCTCCAGGGCGGCGGCCAGGGTGAAAACCTTGAACGTGCTACCCGGCTCGTACACGTCGGTCACGATACGGTTGCGCCGGACCCAGGACGGGTACTCGCCGAAGCGGTTCGGGTCGAAGAACGGGTAGTTGGAAAGGGCCAGCACATCGCCGGTGTCGGGGTCCAGCATCACGGCCATGCCTCCCCGACCGTTCGAACGCTCAACGGCGTAGGCCAGCTCGCGGTCTACGATGTGCTGGAATCGGGAGTCTATGGTCAGGCGCAGGTCGTTGCCGCGCTGCGGCGGCTGCAGGGTTTTGCCAGGGGCATAGCTCGCTTCGCTCGGTTCGCCGGAGGCGTAGCTCGCTGCGCTCGGTTCGTCCAGGGGGTACAGCGGGCGTCCGAGGGCGTCCCGGACCTTGAGCGTCCACCCCGGTTCCCCCGAGAGGAGGTCGTCGTAGGCGAGCTCCATCCCCTCCAATCCCTGGTGGTCAATCCCCACGAAGCCCAGCACGTGAGCCGCGGTGCGCCCGAGCGGGTAGAGCCGTGAGGGCTCCTGCCTCACGTACACCCCGGGGAGGGACGCCTGGCGCAGTCTGTCGGCGGTTTCGGCGTCGAGGTGCCGGGAGAGCCATACGAAGTAGGAGTCCCGTTCGAGCAACCGGCGCGTGTCCTCCGCGGAGAGCCCCAAAATCCCCGCCAGCTCCTCGGCCACGCGCCCCTTCTCCTCGGGCTCGATTTCGTTGGGGGCGGCGAAGGCGGTGGGCGATTCCCGGTCCAGGGCCAGCGGGATGCCGTTCCGGTCGTAGATGGTTCCCCGGAGCCCCACCAGGGGAACCCGCGTCACCTGCTGACCGCGGGCCTGCTGGGCGAGCTCGGCGCCGCGGACGAGCTGGAGCTGAACCAGGCGCCCGCTGATGACGACCAGCGCCACACCCATCAGAATGAAAACGATGCGGAGCCGCCTGCGTGCGGGTCCGTCGGTCTGGTTGGCTGGGCGGAATTGGTTCATCGTCGTAGGCTAAGCCTAGTACACGGTTACGGTTTCGAGCTCGGCGGGAACGTCGAGCTCCAGTCTTTCGGCGGCCAGGGATTGCAGGTTCTCGGGCGCGGTGGAGAGCATCCAGTCCTCCTGGAACTGGCGGGCGGTCTCCTCCTGGGCGACCGCCTGCCCGCGCAGATCGTCCACCTCTATCCTCAAGATGTAGAGGTGGTTGTTCAGGAATAGAAAGAGCCCTCCCAGGACGCCGGCGACCAGGATGACCACGAACCAGAACCTCAGTCGCTCGTTCTTCATTTTTTTACCGGGGACGTGATTTAAGAATCTCCGCCGCCCGGAGCTTGGCGGAGCGGGCTCGGAGGTTGAGCTTGACCTCGTCTATCGAGGGCTGGAGCGGTTTTTTGGTGATGACGGCGAGGGCGTTCATCGGGTCGCACCGGCAGACCGGGGTCCCCGGGGGGCAGACGCACCGGCCGCTCATCCGCCGGAAGAACAGCTTCACGATTCGGTCCTCGCCGGAGTGGTAGGAGATTGCGACGAGCCTGCCGCCCGGCTTTAAAAGAGAAACGGCCGCCTCCATCCCCCGCTCCAGCTCTTCGGGCTCGCCGTTCACCGCCATGCGGAGGGCCTGGAAGGTGCGCGTGGCCGGGTCTATGCCGCCCGAGGGCCCCACGGCGCGGCGTACGACCTCGGCCAGCTCCAGTGTGGTATTTAACGGCCGGGCCTCCACTATGGCGCGGGCCGCCCGGCGCGCCCTCCGCTCGTCGCCGTAGCGGTGGATTATCCCGGCCAGCTCCTCCTCGGGGAGGTTTACCAGGTCCGACGCCCGGAGCCCCTGGGTCCGGTCCATCCGCATGTCCAGGGGTCCGTCCACATTAAAGCTGAACCCCCGCTCCGGGTCGGATAGCTGCTCCGTGGACAGCCCGAGATCGAATAGAACCCCGGCGAAGCCGCCGGGTAGTTGGTGCAGGCGGCTGAAGGGGAGGAGCTCGAGGTCGAGCCGATTTTCGAAGTGGGGGAGGAGCTCGTTTTTCACCCGGGCCAGGGCGTCGGGGTCGCGGTCGCAGCCCAGGACGGTCGCCCCTGGGTGGGAGTCCAGAATCGCCCCGGTGTGCCCCCCGCGGCCGAGTGTGGCGTCGAGGTAGCGCCCCTCCGGGTCGTTGACCAGGAGCGCGAGAACCTCGGCCACCATCACCGGGGTGTGGCGTTGGGGTTTTGTCTCGGGGCTGAGGGTTGTTGACGACACCAGTCCCTAAAACTCCAAATCGGCCAGTTTCTCCGCGGCCTCCTCGTAGTCGGCGGTTGCGGTGTAATCCTGCCAGCTATTCTTGTCCCAAATCTCGATCCGGCGGCCCACGCCGATGACGACGGCCTCGCGTTCCAGTGACGCCCACTGGCGGAGGTGCACCGGGATGTTCACCCGGCCCTGTCGGTCCAGGATAACCTCGACCGCGCCGGCGAAGAGGATGCGGGCGAAGCGGCGTGCGGCCGACCGGTTCGCGGCCAGGGACTGTATCCGAGCCGAGACCTCGCCCCACTCGCTCTTGGGATAGAGGAAAAGGCAGTGGTCGAGCCCCTGGGCCAGGACCCAATCCTCCTCCTCGCCGCCGGAGCGCAGCTTGGCCGGAATCGCCAGGCGGCCCTTGTCGTCCAGGTTGTAGGAGTATCGGCCGAGGTACATGGCAAACCGCCGAGAGGGGAGGTTCAGTTAATACTTTGGGGGATTCGATGGAAATCGGTTCAGGGATTATCCACCCATTATTCCCCACTTATCCCCACAGTCGAATGGTAGTGGGTTGTAAAATTTATGTCAATAAAAAAATGCAATTTCTTTAAAAAAAAATAATTGCGGGACATTTGCCCCCGCACCGCCGGTGAATGACACCCCTGTACTCGTGGGATGAATTGCGCGCTCAATCCATTGATAACACGCGATTAATCGGTAAATGTCTTTAGTGGGGAATCTCTCAACCCCCGGTGGACGCCTTCCCTCCCTTTTTTTTCCTTTAATTCGACCCCCTCTTTATGCTAAGGTCCAACCTCTACATCGGCGAGACGCCGGTGGTTTTGGTTCACCAGGCCCCCCGGGCCGCGACCCATCGGGAATTTTCACGTTCCCGGTGCAGTTGGTGCATCACGCCGCACGGCGAGTTGCGCCGCCAAGAGGAAGTGGATGTTGACACCCAAAGACGAAAACCTTCAACCCGAGGAGTCTCCAGCGGATAATGCGCCCGAAGAAAATTCCGAGGAGACCCCCCGCGAGGAGCAGCCGGAGGACGGCCCTGAGTCCGCTCCGGATGCCGAAGAGACGCCGGAACCTGTACCCGAACAGACCCGCCCCAAGGGAGCTTCGCGCCGGAAAGTAAAAACGACCCCCCCTCCGTCCGCCGAGGACGAGCCCGCACCCGAGGGTGAGCTTTCGGACGACGCCACCATGGACGAGCTCATGGCGGCCTACGAGGACACCCTGGCCGACCTGAAGGAAGGCGATGTGGTCCGCGGGGTGGTCGTCAGCATCTCCGGCGACGAAATTCTGGTGGATGTGGGCTACAAGTCCGAGGGCCCCATAGACCGGAAGGAGTTCGGTCCCGACGCCCAGATTGAAGTCGGCGATGAGGTGGACGTCTATCTGGAGAAAAAAGAGGACCAGGACGGCATCATCGTCCTGTCGAAGGAGAAGGCGGACTTCGCCCGGACCTGGGAAAAAATCCGGACCGCCTTCGAGGACGAAGAGGTTATCGAGGGCAAGGTGGTGGCCCGGATCAAGGGCGGCCTGGAGGTGGACATCGGCGCCCGGGGATTCCTGCCCGCGAGCCAGGTGGCCCTGAGACCGGTGCGCGACCTCGAATCCCTCGTCGGCAAGCAGCTCGAGATGAGGATTTTGAAAATCAACCGTCGGCGACGCAACATCGTCCTCTCCCGGAAGGTGGTGCTCCAGGAGCGCCGCGAGAAGCTGAAAGAGGAGCTCGTCTCCGAGCTGGAGGAGGGTCAGATCCGCGAGGGCGAGGTCAAGAACATCACCGATTTCGGTGCCTTCATAGACCTCGGTGGGATTGACGGACTCTTGCACATCACCGACATGAGCTGGGGCCGGATCAGCCACCCCGGAGAGATGCTCCAGATCGGGGACAAGGTCAAGATCCTGGTCCTGAACTTCGACCGCGAGCGCGAGCGGGTGTCCCTCGGCCTCAAGCAGCTCACCCCCCACCCCTGGAAGGATGCGGCCCAGAAGTACTCCGAGGGGACCATCATCCGGGGGAAGGTCGTCAACATGACGGACTACGGCGCCTTCATCGAAATCGAGGACGGCATCGAGGGCCTGATTCACATCTCCGAGATGAGCTGGACCCAGCGCATCCGCCACCCGTCCCAGATGCTCACCATCGGCGAGCTGGTCAACGCCAAGGTGCTGAACCTGGACACCGAGAAGCAGCGCATCAGCCTCGGCCTGAAACAGACCGAGGAGGACCCCTGGGAGACCATCGCCGAGCACTTCCCCCGCGGCACCCGCCTGGTGGGCCGCGTGCGCAACATCACCGACTTCGGGGCCTTCGTCGAGGTGGACGAGGGCATAGACGGCCTGGTCCACATCAGCGACATGAGCTGGGTCCGCCGGGTGCGGCACCCCTCGGAGATCGTCGGGAAGGGCGACGAGATCGAGGTCGTAGTCCTCAACGTGGACACCGAGAACCGGCGCATCTCCCTGGGGATGAAACAGCTCACCGAGGACCCCTGGGAGCACATCGAGGACTACATCTTCGAGGGCGCCTACGTGGAGGGGGCCGTCGTCCGCATGGCCCGCTTCGGCGCCATCATCGAGCTCTCCAACGGCATCGAGGCCCTGCTGCACATCTCCGAGATCGTGGACGCCCACGTGCCAAACGTGGAGGACATCCTGGACGTCGGCGAGCACCTGACCTGCAAGGTGATCAACATCAACCGGGAGGAGCGCAAGGTCAACCTGTCCCTCAAGGCCTACAACGCCGACATGGGCATCGGCCCCGAGGACGACCCGGTGATGCAGCGGTTGATCAAGCACCAGGAGGCCGGCTCCCTTTCTGAACGGGAGCCCGAGCCCACCCCGGACGACGAGGACTTCGAGCCGACCGTCGCCGGTGAAAAACCGGTCCCCGCCGAGGCACAGCCCGAAGAGGTTACGGAAAAGGAGCCCGAAGAAGAGGTCGCCGAACCGGTGGATGAGCCCCCCGTCGAGCCCGCCGCCGAGGAAGGGGAGCCCGAGGCTCAGGACGGGTCGGCCGCGTCGGCTGTCGCGGATGAAGACGACGGAGCCGTCGAGGGTGAGGAGCTTCCCGAGGAAGAGGTATAGTTCAATCCTCACTCCCCCCCCCCGGTGACACGCCGGGAATGCCGTTGGTCAGTGACTCGTATCTTCTTGAAAAAGCGCAGGATAACCTTAAAGGTGTCGTTTTTTCTTGCAGAACGTAACCCGCTAGGGTAGAATCATATCGAACCATGTTTACCAAGCCGGCACAGCCGGCCCAACCTGGAGGGTGTGCATGAGGAAATTCCTACTCCTCACCTTTGTCGTCGCCGTCGGTCTTTTCTTTACCGGCTGCGGCAAGGAGCTCAACGACGAGAACTTCGCAGCGTTCTGGCTCGATGCCTTCAAGGTCGAGAACGAGGCGGATGCCCAGAAGCTGGCCGATGACTACGGCTGGACCGATGAGGACATGGACAAGTACTTCGAAGAGCTGAAGGCCGACGAGGCGCGTGCGGACAAGCTCATCGCCTCCATCTCCGAGAAGAATGAGGACGCCGGCTTCGCCCTGGAGCTGACCCTCTTCCCCGACCGGGCCTTCGGCAGCCTCATGGAAGGTCTCGGGGACCTCGGGGATCTCGGTACGGAACTTGAAGGACTGGGCACGGAACTCGAGGGCGCCATGGGTGAAGTTGGAGAGGCCCTGGAGGACGTAGGTAAGGAAGTCGAGACCGAAACGGCCCCGGCTACCGAGTAGTAACACTCCACGGATTGCGTTCCTGTTCCAGCTAAACGATCAGGAGGGAGATGCAACGTAACATTGCGTCTCCCTTCACTCTTTTCCGCGAGGATGAAAAACGGCCTTGTGTTTTAAACCCGGGACCGATATAATCCTCAACACTATAGAAAGAAACGTAGTCACCATCCGAAGGACCTGAATCCCCAAACAGTCCAAACCTGGAGGATACTTAATGCGCAAGCTCCTCACGGCTCTCTTTATCACCGCGGTCGTCCTGACCTTCGTCGGCTGCGGCGGGGCGAAGATCGACGATGCAAAGTTCGTCGATGTCTGGCTCAAGACGTACGACAAGATAGACGACGAGGCGGCTTACACCGCGGCGCTCAAGGAGTACGACCTCACCCCCGACGATATCAACGCCTTCATCAAAGACATGCTCGGGGATGAGGATCGGTCTCAGAAGATATCCGAAGAAATCACCACGAAGGATCTCGGCGCCGGACTGGTCCTCGCCGGTAAGGTGCTCGAAATCGGTCTGGCAGATATCGAATTCTAACCGACCGCGTGGAGAGAACCGAAGGGCGGCCTTATGCGGCCGCCTTTTTTATCCCCTTCACCCACTGATGGGTTGTGTGGGTTACATCGTCCCCCCTCTCCCTCTCAGGGAGATGGCTGGGGTGAGGGTGAAAATGAGGGCGGGCACAGAGGCCCGACCCTACGTCATCGCAATCAGCGGGTAGCTGCGGCCGAAGGTAAACCATCCTCAGGCCGTCGCGGCGCCCGGTGGCAGGCGGTTGACAACCGCAGGGTTCGGGGTGTAACCTCCTTCGTTGAAGCTTGCGATTCCATCCTCACTTAATAAAGACGGATCCACCCAACATGTTCGGAGGTTCCCGATGCGCAACGTACTCTTGATTGCGGCTTTGACCGCCTTTCTCGTCGGTTTCACCGGCTGCGGCAAGGAGCTCAACGACGAGAACTTCGCCGACTTCTGGGTCGAGTACTCGGCCGCCGCGGACGACACGGCCCAGGAGAAGGTCATGGACTCCTACGGCTGGAAAGAGGACGATCTGGACGCCTACGTCAAGGAGCTCACCGCGGACGAGGAGCGGGTGCAAAAACTCTACGATGCCCTGAAGGCCAAGGACGAGAACGCCGCGCTGGCATTCACCTTCCTCATCGTGCCCGGCGAGGTCTTGGACGGCGCGATCCCTGGTGATCTGGGTGCGATTCCCTACGTCGAGGGCGGGACCACGGCCATGACCGACGCGCTCCTGGCCGAGCTCTTCGTGAAAATCTACCCCGAGGAGCCCAACTCGCCTGCGGCTCTGGCGGTTTATCCCGAGTACGGGGTGACCGGGGAGCAGGTCGAGGGGTACTTCGATACCGTGGCGGATGACCCCGCCCACGCCGCCGCGGTGAGCGTCCTCGTTCACGGGCTGGACCCGGAGAAGGGCGCCGAATTCGACAGGATCACGGGGTTGACCGAGCCGGAGTAAATCTCCGGGAAGCGTTCCCAGTGAGTTGAAAAGAAGGGCCGTCGCGGTGACGGCCCTCTTTCTATTAGGGTAAGGCAAGGGGCCTAAGCCCCTTGTCTCCTCCATGCGGAACTGCCGGTGGTTCGAGGCGACCCGACGTCCGGGTTACCTGGAGCCGAACTCCTTGATCAGATGAATGGCCACGATCCAGCGTTGAATCTGGTTCGTCCCCTCGTAGATCTGACAGATCCGCTGGTCGCGGTAGTAGCGCTCGACGTCGTTCTCCCGCATGTACCCGGCGCCGCCTAAAATTTGAATCGCCCGGTGGCAGACCATCTCGGCCGCCTCGGTGGCGAACATCTTGGCCATGGACGACTCCTTGGTGTAGGGCAGCCCCCGGTCCTTGAAAGAGGCGGCGCGGTGAATCATGAGGCGGGCCGCCTCGATCTGCGTCCCCATCTCGGCCAGCATGAATTCGATGGACTGGAAGCCGATGATCGCCTGGCCGAACTGGACCCGCTTCTGGGCGTACCGGAGCGCCTTCTCGAAGGCCGCCTGGGCGCAGCCCAGCGCGATGGCCGCCACGCTGAACCGCCCGCCGTCGAAGGCCCGGAGCGCGATGCCCAGGCCGTGGTTCTCTTTCCCCACAAGATTCGCCACCGGTACGCGGCAGTCGGAGAACTCCAGCTCGGCGTTGTCGCTGCAACGCTGGCCCATGGGGTTCATGGTCTTGGAAACCGAAAATCCCGGCGTGGACGATGGCACCAGGATACAGGACAGGCCCTTCCTGCCGCGGCCGGGGTTGGTCAGCGCCACGACCAGGTGCAGGTTGGCGAACTTGCCGTTGGTGATGAAGCGCTTCTTGCCGTTGAGGACGTAGAAGTCGCCGTCGCGGACGGCCGTGGTCCGGACGTTGCCGGCGTCGGAGCCGGCGGATTCCTCGGTGAGTGCCAGGCTGGTGAGAATCTCCCCCGTGGCCATTTTCGGCAGAATCTTCTCCCTCTGCTCCGGGGTGCCGTACTCGTTGATGGTGAAGGCGCCGATGGAATTCTGCACGGCGAAGATGACCGCCACACCGGCCGCCGCCTTGGCCAACTCCTCCAGGGCCAGGCAGAAAGTAACCGAGTCCACGCCGGAGCCGCCGTACTCCTGGGGCAGCGTCAGACCGTACAGCCCGAGCTGCCGCATCTCGTCCACGATCTGGGACGGGTAAAGCCCCTCCTCGTCGAGCTGCCGCGCGATGGGCTCGATGCGCTCCTGGGCGAAGCGGCGGATGAGGTTGCGGTACTGGACCTGTTCGGCGGTGAGGGTGAAGTCCACTGAAATCCTCCGGCGGGTTGCTGTTCGTCAGATTAAATTATACCCATCCGACTCAGCTTGGACAAGTCGGCGTTTCGGGTCCGCGGGGACGGGCGCTACCCGTCATCAGCAGTAACGCATGGACGAGATGACTGCATCAAGCCTCCTCGGCGTGGAATTTCACGCCGTCCCGCTTGCACAGAATCATCGCCAGGTGCCGGCCGTCCGAGCCCGCCGGCGGCAGGCCGCCTCCCGGAGAAACCCACTGGCCTATCATGCGGAAGTTCTTCAGCCCCGGGACGGTCCGCTTCATCCTCAACCGCAGTGTCCCGGGGGTCATCATCCAGCCCTCCATCCCGCCTTGCCAGTTGGCGGTGTAGCGCTCGAAGGTCAGCGGCGTGGCCACGTCGGTCATCTCGACCTGGGAGCCGATGCCGGGGAAGCGCTCCTCGACGTGTTCTAAAACCTGTCGGGCGATTTCCTCCTTGGCCTCCAGGTACGCCTCCCGGTCGGCGGCCTTGGCCTTCCACCACTCGTAGTCCGAGCCGAACATCACCTTGACGACCGTCGAACCCGCGGGGGCGAGGGTGGGATCGAAGTTCTCGACGACGACGGTGAGATGCTCGAAGGTGCGGTCGGCCACCTCCAGCGGTCGGCTGGGGTGGAAGATGACGCCGCTGGTCAACGGCGGGAGCTCGTCGAACACCCGCTTGACGCCGAAGGCGACGAAGACCAGCGGGTCGAAGATAGGTATCTCCTCGAAGTAGCGCCTCTGCTCGTCGCTCACGTATTTCCCGCCCAGAAGTTTGAAGAAGGTCGAGTGCCCGTCGGCGGCGCTCACCACGTAGTCGGCCCGATGCTCGGTGCCGTCCTCCAGCCGCACCCCCACCGCGGTGTCGTCCTCGACGAGAATTTCCGCCACCCGGCTGTCGTAGGCTATCTCACCGCCCAGGTCCGTATATCGCTTCTCGATGGCCCGGGCGAACTCAAGCGAGCCGCCCACGGGATACCCCGTGTTGCGGGCGTGCATCCCCGCCAGGGTCATCGGCAGCGCGAGCGCCGTGATGGCTTTCGGGATAATCGCCGTTAACGACGCGCGGAGTTCGGGATTGGTGAATCTCTCGGCGTAGGATTGCTGGTCGAGCTTGAACAGGGGGCCGAGGGCCCGTAGCAGCGGCAGCATGCGGAAGAAGCCGCCGATTTTACTGAAAAAGCCCCGCAGCTCGGGCGGCACCAGAATGTCGTCATCCCTCTGCTCCAGGGCGGCCATCTTGCGGATAGTGGCGGCTAATTCATCAATGGCCTTGGAATCCTCGGGGGCGATTTCCTTCAGACCCGCCGCCAGCTCGTCGGGATTGACGCGGAAATGGATCGTCCGGCCGTCGGGCAGCTCGTAGCGGGCGAACTCGTCGTAGTAGACGATCTCGCGACCCTGGAGGGCCCCCAGCTCCCGCCAGATGCGGTGGAAGGGAGAGCTCGGCGCCGTGCCCACCAGCCAGTGGATGCAGCCGTCAACGGTGTACCCCTGGCGCTTCCAGGATGTGCACAGCCCTCCCGGCTTGTCGTGCAGCTCGATGATATGCGTCCCGTAGCCGTTCATCCGCAGGTAGCAGCCCGCCGACAGCCCGGCTATCCCCGCGCCGATGATGAGTACCCGTTTGGATTCCATGCCTGTAGTCCTTTTTCACTCGTGTTGAATAGTGAAGAGGCAGAAGTTTTCGGAAACCGAATGATGGGCGTCGGCGGCGCGGCCGCTCTTGTCCGCGGGGAGAGTTTGTTGAATTTCGGGCTTCACTCCCGCGAGCCCAAGTCTCCGTTTTTCAACATCAACTGCCCGCAGGCGGCGCGGCCGCTTTTCTCCGCGGGGAGAGTTTGTTGAATTTCGGGCTTCACCCCCGCGAGCCCAAGTCTCCGCTTTTCAACATCAACTGCCCGCACGCGGCGGCGATGTCGGTTCCCCTCGAATTGCGGACGCCCGCCGCGTAGGCCCCCCGTCGCGCCTCGGCGAGAAAATGTTCCACCGCTTCCGGGGTCGGCGGTTTGAAGGGAAGGTTTTCCACCGGGTTGTACGCGATCAGGTTCAGCTTGTGCGGTACTTGCGCGAGGAGCCGGACGAGCGCCCGGGCGTCCGCCGTCGAGTCGTTGTACCCGCCCACGAGGACGTACTCGAAGGTGACCCGTCGCCCGGTGCGGTCGTAGTACTCCCGGCAGGCCTTCAACAGCTCCACGAGCGGCCACTTCTTATTGAGCGGCATCAGCTCCGACCGCCGGGAGTCGTCGGGAGCGTTCAAGCTCACCGCCAGCTTCACCCGGTACGGTTCTCCGGCCAATCGTTTTATCCCCGGTACGACACCGGCGGTGGAGACGGTTATCCGCCGCGCCCCGAAGCCCATCGGCCCGGTCAGCAGACCCACCGCCCCCAGCGTCGCCTCGTAGTTCAGCAGCGGCTCGCCCATCCCCATGAAGACCACGTTGCGCAGCCTGGCGGATATTTTTTTCAACAGCAGGACCTGGGCGGCGATTTCGTGGGCCGCCAGGTCCCGCGTCTTCCCCAGCGTCCCCGTGGCGCAGAAGACGCAACCCAGGTCGCAGCCGGCCATCGTCGAAACGCAGGCCGCGTCGTAATCCCCCCCCGGCATGAGCACCGTCTCGACCCGCGCACCGTCTTCCAGCTCAAGCAGGAGCTTCACCGTGCCGTCGGCGCCCCGGGCCTCGTCCGCCACCTTGGGCAGGGTGATCGAGTAGACCCGGGCAAGCTTCTCCCGCAGCGCCCCGGGCAGATTGGTCATATCGCCAAAATCCTCCGTTCCCCTGGTCCAGAGCCAATCGTGAAGCTGCCGGGCGCGGTAGGCCGGCTCGCCCATTTCGCTGAGAATCCCGGTGAGCCCGGCGAGGTCGAAGGCGCGGAGGTTTTTCATTTCACGGACCATATCGCTTTAATACCAAAAGACGGGGCGACCGAGCCCCGCCTCACTCGTTCACACGCGGGGTTAGACGTCGAACCTGTTGATGGTCAGGCCGGTCAGCATCTTGGGGTAGAAGTCGGTGGATTTTTGGGGCATGCGCTCGCCGGCCCCGGCCACCTCGGCCACCTGCTCAGGCCGCGTCGGGTTCATCAAAAAGCACATCTGCATCTCGCCGGTGTGAACCCGCTTGATGGCGTTGCGCGCGTCCCTGGCGTAGACCACGTTGGTCTGCTTCGTCAGCGCCTCGGCGTCAATCCCCAGAATCTTGTCCAGCACCAGGCCGTGGAGCACCGCCACGTCCAGGCCCTTGTACCCCTTCGAGAACTTTTGGCCGAAGAACTCGTCCACCGCTTTATTCCGGGCCAGGGTCACCACGTAGCACTCCTCCTCGATCTCGCCCAGAATCAGGCCGAAGGCGGTCTTATGCTCCGAGTACTCATCGGCGAGGATGTCCAGCATCTCGTCCTCGCCGCCGCCGGTCATGGGGATGACACGAATCTCGAAGTCCTTCTCCAGCGCCGCGATGATTCGGGCCGGGTCGGCCTTTTCCGCCGGCAGGGAGTGGATGAGCCGGTGGGTGGCGAAGACGGTGAGCCCCTTGGAGAACATGTTCACGAAGGCCATCATCCCCTTGTCCACGGCGCCGAGACCCGAGCCAGCCTTCCCCTTGGCGGTCATCTCGTTCATGTAGTTCACCGCCGTCTCGTAGCGATGGTGCCCGTCGGCGATGAAGAGGTCCACCGGCTCCAGAATCGCCTGGAGCTCGGAGATGACGCCCTCGTCGGTGATGACCCACACGCGGTGAAGGGCGCCGAAATCGTCGGCGACCTCCAGCTCCGGCTTCCGCCCCCGCTTGGCCCCCTCGAGGAGCCGGTCCGAGGCCAGCTCCCGGTCGGGGTAGAGCATGAAGATGAGGCCGAAGCCGGCGCCGGTGGCGCGGGTCAGGTTCAGCCGGTCGGCCTTGGGGCCGGCCAGGGTCGTCTCGTGGGGCTTGACGTGCCCCTTGGAGAAGTCCTCGAGCTGGGCCGTGGCGATGAAGCCGCTCCGGACGCGGGTCTCGCCCCCGGGGCCTTCGTACTCGATGTCGTAGGCGTAGATTGCCGGTTTGTCGTCCCGCGCCAGCACGCCCTCGGCGATCATCTTCCGGAAAAGCTCCGCCGCCCTGGCGTAGGTGTTGGTGCCGTCGGCCGGGCCCTCGTCGCTCTTTATTATCCGGGCGATGTTCCACTCGCTGCGGGCGTAATACTCGGTCCGAAGATCGTCCTTGATTTTATCGTAGGGCTGCGTTACCAGTTTTTTCAGATCCCCAGCCTTCGCTGAGTACCGGTAGGCCCGGAAGGGGAATATCTTGGCCATGGACTCGTTCTCCTTCGCGTGATCGGTGGTTCAGCGCTTGGGAATCGAGGGCTATCTTATTGACCCCGCCGGGAGATGTCAACCGCCGTCCCGATGGTCCACCGGGCCCTTCGCCGCCTGAGAAAGCCGCGAAAAAGAGACAGCCCGGCGGACGGTCTCCTTCTCGTGGCGGGCGGTACAGGATTCGAAGGGGCTCATCCCCCTCTCGATAAAATAAAACGACGGTCGCGGTGACCGCCGTTTTTGGTTGTTTGGTGGGCGATACTGGATTCGAACCAGTGACTTCTGCTCTGTGAAAGCAGCGCTCTAACCAGCTGAGCCAATCGCCCTCAACCCCCCCATCCCCCCCATCTTGGGGGGGCACAGTCGCGGGGGGCATTCTTTTTGGGATACCTTTGTGTTCCTGGACCATCCTTAGTCTCATCTACAACGCTAGATAAAGGACTTACGGGGATGCTATCATGTCACATGAACTGGAGGCATGGTGGCAAACAAAGAGTCCGAGGATCGGCATGTCAAATGT
>DATKYS010000112.1 GCA_035528375.1 bacterium | reverse complement strand
TGTCCGGGCCTCTATGAAGAGCCTTGCGAGTCCGAAACCGCGCCCATCCGACTTTACGGTATCCGGCCCTTCGAACGGGACCTTGCGAGTCCGAAACCGCGCCTATCCGACTTTACGGTATCCGGCCCTTCGAACGGGACCTTGCGAGTCCGAAACCGCGCCTATCTTACCTTGCGGTATCCGACCCTTCGAACGGGACCTTGCGAATCCGAAACCGTCCCTCTCCGGGTCTCCCAAGAGTACGGCAACTCCGAAACAACCCCCCGACCAGCTAGCCGACCTTACTTGAGGATGTCGGTGACGACGCCGGCGCCGACGGTGCGGCCGCCCTCGCGGATGGCGAAGCGCAGCTCCTTCTCCATGGCGATGGGGGTGATGAGCTCCACGGTCATCCTCACGGTGTCGCCGGGCATGACCATCTCGGCGTCCTGGAGCTCGGCGATGTTGCCGGTGACGTCGGTGGTGCGGAAGAAGAACTGCGGCCGGTATCCGGGGAAGAAGGGGGTATGTCGGCCGCCTTCTTCCTTGGTCAGGATGTAGACCTGGGAGGTGAACCGTGTGTGCGGGGTGATGGAGCCGGGAGCGGCCAGCACCATCCCGCGCTGGATGTCCTTGCGCTCGGTGCCGCGCAAGAGGCAGCCCACGTTGTCGCCGGCCTGGCCCTGATCCAGGAGCTTACGGAACATCTCCACCCCGGTGACGGTGGTGGAATCAATTTTGTCATGCATCCCCACGATGTCCACCTTGTCGCCGACCTTTACGATGCCGCGTTCTATACGGCCGGTGCCGACGGTCCCGCGCCCGGTGATGGTGAAGACGTCCTCGATGGGCATCAGGAAGGGCTTGTCGGTGGCGCGCTCGGGCTGGGGGATGTAGTTGTCCAGGGCGTCGAGGAGCTCGAAGACGCACTTGATGTCGGGATCGTCCTTGTCGCCGGTGCCCTTCTCCAGGGCCTTGAGGGCGGACCCCTTGATGAAGGGAATCTCGTCGCCGGGGAACTCATACTGGGTCAACAGGTCCCGGCACTCCATCTCGACCAGCTCCAGGAGCTCGGGGTCGTCGAGCATGTCGGTCTTGTTGAGGAAGACGATGATGTAAGGCACGCCGACCTGGCGGGCCAGAAGGATGTGCTCGCGGGTCTGCGGCATGGGGCCGTCGGCGGCGGAGACGACGAGTATGGCCCCGTCCATCTGAGCGGCGCCGGTGACCATGTTCTTGACGTAGTCGGCGTGACCCGGGCAGTCCACGTGCGCGTAGTGCCGCTTCTCGGACTGGTACTCCACGTGGGCGGTGTTGATGGTGATGCCGCGCTCGCGCTCCTCCGGGGCCTTGTCTATCTCGTCGAAGCTGACGTATGTGGCCAGGTTGTAGTGCGACAGGTTCAGCGTTATGGCCGCCGTGAGGGTCGTCTTGCCATGATCCACGTGACCGATGGTGCCCACGTTGACGTGGGGCTTGGTGCGCTCGAATTTCTCCTTAGCCATCTTGGCCTCCTATCAAACGGCTGGAGAGCCAGTGTGACGTAAAGTCAAGTTTCAAAAAGAACATGGAACCCTGTACGGTTAAAGTCGCTGAGCCGCGCCTCGGGCATGAAGGGCCCTGTGCGCGGGGGCGGTGCAATATAACACATCTCGGCTAGGATTACCAGCCCGTCGGGGCGATTTTTTCCTCCCCCGCCCCGGGGCGGGACCGGCGGCATTTTAACGGACGATTAAAAGACAACGCAAGGCTTTCAATTTCAACGGATTCGGTCACCACCACCGGGCGGATGAATCCTCGGGCACCGGCGCGTAGCGCTCGAACTGCATGTGGTAATCGGCTCGACCCTGGGTCAGCGAGCGCACCGCCGTCGAGTAACCGAACATGGCCGAGAGCGGGACCCGGGCGTCCACCACCTGGTAGCCGGGCAGGACCCGGGTCTCGGTTATCTGCCCCCGGCGGGTGGAGAGGTCCTTGAGCACGTTGCCCAGGAACTCCTCGGGGCAGGTGACCTCGAGGCTCATCACCGGCTCCAGGACGATGGGGCCGGCCTCGGCGCAGGCCAGGTGAAAGGCGCGGAATGCGGCCGCCCGGAACACATCGGCGGAGGAGAGCTCCTCGTCGTAACCCGCGTCCACCAGGCGGCTCCGCACGTCCACCATGGGGTACCCGGCCACGACGCCCACCTGCATCCCCTGCCGGCAGCCCTCCGCTATCGCCTCGTGGTAAGACTTCGGCAGCCCTTCCACCCAGCCGGAGAAGGAGAACCCCTCCCCGGAGCCCGCGGGCTCGACTGCGACGCGGACTTTTGCGAACTGCGCTTTGCCGGCGAGCTGGCGGTCCAGGATGAACTCGTCCTCGCCGGGACCGGAAACGGACTCCCGGAAGGCTATCTGGGGCTCACCCACCCGGCAGCGGACGGTGAACTCCCGCTGGAGCCGGTCCACGATAATCTCCAGGTGAAGCTCCCCCATGCCGGAGATGATGCGCTGGCCGGTCTCCGGGTCCTCGGTCACGGTGAATGTCGGGTCGTCCTCGGCCAGACTCTCCAGGGCGTCGGCAAGCTTCTTCTCGTCGGCGGTGGAGCCGGGCTCGATGGCCACCCGCATGACCGGCTCGGGGAACTCGATGGTCCCCAGGGCGATGGGGTGGTCGCGGTCGCAGAGGGTGTCGCCGGTGCGGCAGCCCTTGAGGCCGACGGCGGCGCCTATCTCCCCGGGGCCCAGCACCGCGATGTCGGTCTTCCGGTTGGCGTGCATCTCCAGGAGGCGGCCCACGCGAACCCCGCGCCCGGTGTGGCTGTTCAGGAGCGAATCCTTGACCTTCAGCGTCCCCGAGTAGGTGCGGAAGAAGGTCAGCTTGCCGAAGAAGGTGTCGGAGGCCGTCTTGAATACGTAGGCCGTCATGGGCGCCCTGGGGTCCGGCTTCCGCTCCTCCTCCAACTCCGTCTTGGGATTGATGCCCTTCACGGCGCCCCGGTCGAGTGGGCTGGGGAGGTAATCCACCACGGCGTCGAGGACGGGCTGGACGCCCTTGTTCTTCAGGGCGCTCACGGCGAGTACGGGCTGGATCTCCCCGGCCAGTGTCCCGCGGCGCAGACCGGCGCGGATATCATCGGGAGTGACCTCCCCGCCGTCGAGGTACTTCTGCATGAGAGCGTCGTCGTGCTCGGCGGCGATCTCCACCAGACGCTCGCGGTAGGGGGCGGCCATCTCGGCCAGGGGCCCGTCCAGCGGCTCCCGTGTGACCGTCAGCCCCAGGTCGTCGCCGAATGTGACGAGCTCCATCGTCACCAGGTCCACGACGCCCGTGAAGTTGTCCTCGGCGCCCACGGGGATGTTGACGGGGATCGGGTTCGCGCCGAGCTTTTTGACCATGCTCTCGAGGGCGCGGTCGAAGTCGGCGCCCACGCGGTCCATTTTATTGATGACGGCCAGACGCGGGATGCCGTAGTGCGTCGCCTGGCGCCAGACCGTTTCGGACTGGGGCTGCACCCCGGCCACGGCGCAGAAGACGCCGACGGCCCCGTCCAGAACTCTCAAAGAACGCTCCACTTCGACGGTGAAGTCTACGTGGCCCGGCGTATCTATTATGTTGATGCGGTGCCCTCGCCAGGAGCAGGTGGTTGCGGCGGAGGTAATGGTTATCCCCCGCTCCTTCTCCTGCTCCATCCAGTCCATCTCCGCGGTGCCCTCGTGAACCTCGCCGATCTTATGGGTCTTGCCGGAGTAGTAGAGGACGCGCTCGGTTAGTGTCGTCTTTCCGGCGTCTATGTGGGCCGTGATGCCGACGTTGCGGATGAGGGCTATAGGGTCCACGGCTCGCGCGAATGGTATAACCCGCCCCCGGCACCCCACGGGCGTCCGCCCCGGGAAGGTCCCCGAAGGTCAGAGTCGTCGTTTTGTCGTAAAAGACCGCGTCGCGGTCCGCTCGGTGGCCGTTTTTTTAACGACCTTGGGGCTTTTTCGCCCCCCAGGACCCCTTCTCGGTCGCGGGGGGAACCTGACGGTTCATCCGCGGCCCTAACGGGGTTTTTCGGCCAGTCTTTTTACGGGAGCTTCAACGTGCAAGCGGGAACCCATTACCATTAGTGGCCCACCGCCTTCACCCTTTAACCGGCCCCCTTGACGGCCCTTAGAGCATTTAGCAGCTCACGGGGCTATCGTCTTGGGATGGTCATCCGGCTTTGCCGAAATACCGGCCCCCTTGATCGGCCCTTCGAGCTTTTTTGCGGCTCTAGGGGCTATCGTCGCGGGGATGGTTGTCCGGCTTTGCCTTACCCGGCCCCCTTGACTGGCCCTCCTGGTCCGAGGAGGGGTCGGTGCGTATCCCGTCGCTGGGAGGGGACGGCACCGATTCCCCTGGTGATTCCCCCGAGGGGGAAGAATTAGAAACGGAAGTGGGCGAAGGCCTTGTTGGCGTCGGCCATGCGATGAGTGTCCTCGCGTTTTTTGACGGAGGCGCCCACCCCGTTGTGCGCGTCAATGAGTTCCAGGGCGAGTTTTTCGACCATGGAGTGTTCGTGTCGTTTTCGGGCGAAGGAGATAATCCAGCGGATGCCCAGGGCGATCTTTCGTTCGGGTACGACCTCGATGGGGACCTGGTAGGTGGCGCCGCCGACCCGGCGGCTCTTGACCTCGAGGTTTGGCTTGACGTTTCGCAGGGCGTCCTGGAAGACCTTTATGCCCTCGGTGCCCGTTTTCTTTTCGATCATCGCCAGGGCGGAGTAGAAGATGCTCTCGGCGACGGACTTTTTGCCCTGGTGCATGAGGCAGTCAATGAAGCGTGTTACGAGGGGCGATCCGTAGACGGGATCGGGCGCGAGTTCGCGGCGCTGGACTTTTGCTCTGCGGGACATGGGTTATTTCTCCCTCTTGGTGCCGTACTTCGAGCGCTGCTGTTGCCGTCCTGAGACGCCGATGGCGTCGAGCGTCCCGCGGATGATGTGGTAGCGGACGCCTGGCAGGTCCTTTACGCGGCCGCCGCGCACCAGCACGATGGAGTGCTCCTGGAGGTTGTGCCCCTCGCCGGGTATGTAGCTGGTGACCTCGATGCCGTTGGTGAGCCGGACGCGGGCGACCTTGCGGAGGGCCGAGTTCGGCTTTTTCGGGGTCACGGTCCACACGCGGGTGCAGACGCCCTTTCGCTGTGGGCAGGCGTCCAGGGCCGGTGCCTTGGTCTTCTTCTTCTTGGCATGGCGGCCCTTGCGCACGAGCTGGTTGACGGTCGGCATGGGGTTATGAATCCCTTCGTCCTGGTGAAACCAAAAACCCGCACCCGCGGCACCGTGAAGGGTGGGGGCAAGAATCCGTAAAGCTAGACGCCGCGGCCCTTTTGCCGCGCGGTTGGTGTGCGGCGTCGGCGGCGGCGGATAAGGATATGATAGGCGCGGCGGGAATGTCAAGGGCGAAGGGGGGCGTCGGCGTAGCTCCCCCCTTGCCCCGGAAACCGGCGGGGGTTAAACTAGCGGCATGCAAGCTGCGCCCATCACGTCGTGGATAAAAAAGAGGCGCTGGCCGCTCATCGTTTTCGCGGTGGCCCTCCTCCCGCGCCTGGTGTTCGTCCTCACCACGTCGGATCAACCGCTCTACCGGGCCAACGTGGCCGACGCCTACGAGTACGAGGTGCTGGCGGACAGGATACTGGCGGGGGACTTGGGCGCGGGCCGGGAGGTCTTCTTCCACTCCTCGGCGGGGTATCCGTACATCCTGGCGCTGGTTTGGGCGGTGTTCGGTAAATCGCTGCTGGCGGCGCGGCTCATCCAGGTGCTGGCCGGCGCGCTGAACGCGGTGGTGCTCTTATTATTGGCCCGCCGCCTGTTCGGGGGGGAGACGGAGGGGGATCGGAGGCGCGGGGAGATCGTGGGGCGCATCGCCGGGCTCGGCGCCGCCCTCTACGGCTACATCGCCTTCCTCGAGCTCGACCTGTTGATGACCGCCTACGAGCTTTTGGCGATAAACCTTGGGCTGCTGTGGCTGGTGAAATTTTTGGACGAGCGGCGGTGGAGGCACCTGGTCGGTGCGGGGCTGGCCTTCGGGTTCGCCAGCCTGGGCCGGCCCAACGTCTGGCTCGTCGCGGTCGTCCTGGCGGTGTTCATCATTTTCGTCCTGTGGCGCCGGTGGAAGTGGAAGGCGCTCCGGGCCCTGGGCGCCGGGGCTCTGGTAGTCGGCCTGTGCTTCGCGCTCATCCTGCCCGTCACGCTGCGCAACGCCGTAACGGCCGACGACCCGGTCCTTTTGACCTCCAACGCCGGGGTGAACCTCTGGATCGGCAACAACGAGAACGCGACGGGGTACTGGGGCGTGCCGGGGGACATGCGGGACCGTCTGTTCGAGGCGAGCCGGAAGCGGGCCGAGGCGGCCTCGGGGCGGGTATTGAAACCCAGCGAGGTCTCGACCTGGTGGATGGAGCGGGCGGGCGCGTTCATCGTAAAAAATCCGGTCCGGGCGCTGGGGCTTTTTGGCAAGAAGGCGCTTCTGTTCTTCAACGCCTACGAGATGCCCAACCACCTGGACTACTACTTCGTCCGGGCGCGGGGCGGCTGGGCGCTGTGGCTGATGCCGCTGGGCTTCTGGCTGGTGATGCCGCTGGGGCTCACCGGGCTGATTCTTTGGCGGCCGTGGGGGGACAAGCACCGGCTGATCGCGGTGTTCGTCATTCTTTACTTCCTGATGGTGGTGGGGCTGTTCGTTACGGGGCGATACCGGGCGCCGGTGGTGGGTCCGCTCATCCCCTTCGCTGCCTGGGCGCTCTACGACCTGTGGGGGAAGCTGCGGGGGAAGGACCGGCGCGGGTTGGGGAAGACGGTCCTGGTCCTCGTCCCCGCCGCGGTTTTGGTCAACTGGGGCGTGTGGCATACCGCCGAGGCGGCCTACAGTTGGGGCGTCCTGGCCGAGGCCTGCGACCGCCTGGAGGATTCGGAGGGCGCGGTCCGAGCGCTCGAGGAGGCCGTCCGTGAGGAACCGGACAACCCCTTCTTCTACAACAACCTCGGCCTCCACGCCCAGGCCCGGGGGGACCTGGAGGAGGCGGAGCGTTTGCTGCGCGAGGGCTACGAGTTTTCCGGGAAAAACCCGGACAACGCGGCCAACCTGGCCCAGGTGCTGGCGCAGCGGGGGAAGGAGGGCGAGGCGGTCACCGTGCTCCAGGACGCGCTGGCGATGGACCCGCGCCACACCGGCTGCCTGTCGAACCTGGCCGCCGTGTACTTCCGGCTCGGTCGGCCCGACGTCGCCCTGGCCTACGTCGAGGAGTCGCTGCGCTGGGGCGGCGGGGCGCCGCAAACCTATTCCCTGGCGGTTTACGCCTGCCTCTCCCTGGGGCGGACGGACCGGGCGGAAGGATACATGAACCAGGGGCTGGCGCTCTTCCCCGAGGACCAGGGGCTCTGGGCGACCAAGGCCCAGCTCCTCCTCTCCACGGGCGACCTCGACGGGGCGCGGGAGGCCCTCCGGCGGGCGCGTGAGCTGACGGGGGACGACCCCCGCCTCGGACCGCTGGCCGCCCAGCTCGGTCCCTGACGTATGACCGACTTTTACAAAATATCGCCCGCCCGACCGCCGCGGGAGGGTGACTGGCCGCCGTTCTGGCGTCTGGTGGAGGCGCTGGCCGGACTCGGGCCGCTCCGGCTGGCCGTTTTGGAAAAAAACCGCTTCGCCCGGGCAATGGACGTTCTGGGGAAACCCTTCGGCCTGGGGCTGACCGGCTTCGACGCCTATTCCTGGTCCGGGACGGTGTACCTTTCCGAACGCCTGTTCGGCAACCGGACGGGGTATTTTATTCTCCGGCACGAGGCGGTGCACATCGTGGATCAGCGCCGCGTGGGCCTCTTCCCGTTCATCCTGAGCTACATTCTATTACTGCCCGCGGGGCTGACCCTCCGGGCGCTTTGGGAGTGGCGGGGCTATCGGGAGACGCTGCGGGCGCACTTCGAGCGGGGGGCGGAGTCGGGGCGGCGCCGGGCGGCGGGGATTAAAAATCAGTTCACCGGCAAGCGGTACGTTTTCATGTGGCCCTTCGGGGGGATGGTGGAACGGTGGATTGAGCGGGAGCTGGAGCGTCTGGAGCGGACGGGGGGTAAGTGTTACCCGGGGATGGAGCGCCTGGCAAAAACGTTCGCCGAGGCGCCCCAGGCCGAGCGGGGGGAGACCGCCCCCGGGCAGTCCTCCATCGTGGACCGGAACCTCTCCACTCATGTATAATTCTTGTCGTACCTTGAGGAAGCGACACTAACGGCGACGGGGATGGGTTCCCGGCAGGGTGACGGCCACGCCTGAAGCGGGGCTGCACGGATATGAGGAGGGACGCAAAGATGAGGACGAACTTGGTCGCACTCGGAATCCTGCTGGTCGGCTCGACGATGACTCCGGCGTACGCCCAGGGGGAACCCGTCGTCAATACGGCCCAAACCGCCGCCGGAGACGTCAACCCTCGGTCAAGGCTGAAGCTCAACCTGGGTTTCCTGGGCTCCATGTACGAGGACTACGGTCTCAATGCGGGGATCAAGTTCACCTGGGGGGCGAACTGGTACGGCGGGCTCGAGCTGGCCTACGTCGGTTACTACCATATACCACCGGACTGGGACACCGAGTCGGTAAAGGAGTTCAATTCCCTTTTCGGTCCCGGGTTCGTCGGAGGATACGGCTTCGGGGGGATCGAGGGATTGGGCTTTCACGTCGAGCTGGCGGTCTACCTCGCCTTCGACCCGTCGGGCGAAGGTGTTAAGGCCGGTCCCGCCGGTCGCATGGGCGCCGGCATGGACTTCGCCCTGGGGGGCGGCTGGGGGTTGTCGGCGGACCTGGATTTCTACGCCATCGCCGCCGCTTTCGGCGTCGGTGTTTACCGCATCTTTTAGCAAAGGTTCGGGCCGACCTGAACGGCGCGCCGTCGGTCGGCCCCTACGAGGTACAATCAAACGGGCGACCGTGGACGGTCGCCCCTACGGATTAGATTCTCGATGCGCATACGTAGGGGCGGGTGTCCACACCCGCCCGCGGGCCGACCTAAAGGTCGGCCCCTACGAGCTACGATAAAGGCCCCCCTACCCGCACAACCACCTACGGCCCCAGGTTGATCATGTTCATCCCGAAGGGGAAATCGTCCGTACGCGTGTAGGAGTCTATCTCCGCCAGGACCTCGTACTCGCTCTTCAACAGGTAGTAGTGGCTTTTCTCCACGTTGGCCAGGTAGTTGAACATGACCTTCGCCCGGCCCGACACGCGCCCCGCCAATCCATCGTAGTGCTCGGCGGAAACCTCCTCGGCGTCCATCGCCGCCTTCCACAGCTCCGTCAGCTCCGCCTTCTCGAAGTCGAACTCCACGACCATCCGCGGCAGGAGCGACGGGTCGGGCTCCGCCGGCGTCCCGCCTATCTTTTCCTCGAAGACGGCGCGGAGCATGTCGTAGTGCTTCTGTTCCTCCCCGGCCAGGAACTTCAGCTTGTCCCGCATCATCATGTTGCCCACGCGGCCGTACAGGGTCTCGTAGATTTCCCGGGCCCGGGTCTCGCTGGCCAGCGCAATCTCCAGGGACTGTCTGAGCGTCATCTCGGCCATCTTTCCTCCTCCCGTTACAGCCCCCCGATGATACCACACCCGCCACCGCAAGAAAAAAGGGCCCCGTGAGGCCCCTTTTTTATACGGTCCAGTGGCGCTAGTCCAGATCCACGAACAGAATCCACACTTGGGCGTAGTCGGGGTCGTCTGTGATGTACACCAAGAAGTCGGCGTAGTCCGGGTCATCCACGAAGTACCAGACCTTCTCGTCGTCCTGGGCCAGGTCCGGGTCGTCGGTGATGTAGATGATATCGTCGGCCGAGTCCGCCGAGGAGACGTCGCACTCGTAGACGTCGAGGTCCGCGTATGCGGCTTCGTAGTCGTCGCAGACGTAGACGAAGGACGCGAGGGCGGGCGCCGCGACGATTAGCGCCAGGACTGCGAGCAGCTTTTTCATGCCGACCTCCGGGCAGTGAGTTAAGGAAGTATAGCCGGTTTCGGACCGAGTTTCAGGCGACAAGGGGTTTAACCGAGCGAAGCGAGCTATGCCCCCCCAGCAAAATCCCTCGTCTTTTCATGCCGCCTGTCTCCCCCGAAAGGAGCCTCGACGCCGGTCGGAGACGAGCCTGTCCGCCGCCGCAACCGAGGCGGTGGCACAGATTTTTGCGGGAGGGGGCCCGGCGGGCTTCTTCGAGGTCCATTTGCGCAAAAACTGTGCCACCGCCGGCGGGCATTGCGCGGTTTCGCCCCGACGAGACGATGTGTACAGTCGCTCCCCCACGGCGGTTTCGGCCGAACGACCCCGAGCGTACACCAACTCTGCGCCATCCTTAAAAAAAGGGAGCGTACACGCTCCCTCTCGATTCCCGGGGTTCAGGATTAAATTCTAAACCGCGCTGGGCAGCTTGGACTGGGTGAAGATCGTTGCCTCGCCGGAGTGGTCCACCTCGACCAGGTCGCCCTCCTTGATGGTCCCCTTGAGGAGCTCCTCGGCCAGGGGGTCCTCGACGAGGCGCTGGATGGCGCGATGGATTGGCCGGGCGCCGAACCTCGGCTCGTAACCGTCCGTGATGACCCGCTCCAGCATCCGGTCGGTGAACTCGATGGCTACGGCCTGCTCGGCCAACCGCAGCTTTATCTTCTTGAGCTGCAGCTTGACTATCTCCCGCAGGTCGTCCTTGGTGAGGGAGTGGAAGACCACGGTCTCGTCCAGCCGGTTGAGGAACTCCGGGTTGAAGAGCCGCTTGACCTCCTCCATGACCTTGTCGCGCATGGCGAAGTAGTCGCCGGTGAAGGCGTCGGAGCCGAAGCCGATGGCGTTGATGTCCTTGATGTCCCGGGTGCCGAGGTTGGAGGTCATGATGACCACGGTGTTGCGGAAGCTGACGGTGCGTCCGAGGGAATCGGTCAGCCGCCCCTCGTCCATCACCTGGAGGAGCAGGCTGAAGACGTCGGGGTGGGCCTTTTCGATTTCGTCGAGGAGCACCACGGAGTAGGGCTTGCGGCGGACGCGCTCGGTGAGCTGCCCGCCCTCCTCGTAGCCCACGTATCCCGGAGGCGCGCCGATGAGCCGCGAGACCGAGAATTTCTCCATGTACTCGCTCATATCCACGCGCACTACGGCGGACTCGTCGTCGAAGAGGAACCAGGCCAGCGTCTTGGCCAGCTCGGTCTTGCCCACGCCGGTGGGTCCGAGGAAGAGGAAGGTGCCGATGGGCTTGTTGGGCTCGCGGACGCCGGCGCGGCTGCGGCGGATGGCCCGCGTCACCGCGTCTATCGCCTCGTCCTGCGCCACCACCCGCCGGTGAAGCTCGTCCTTCATCCGCAAGAGCTTCATCTGCTCGTCCTCGGCCATGCGGGTAATCTTTATGCCGGTCCAGCGGCTGATGGTCTCCATGACGTCGTCCACGTCCACCAGGCCGCGGGTCTCCTCGAGGGAGTGCTCCCAGCGGCGCTTGGAGAATGAGATGGCGCGGTCAATGCGGTCCAGCTCGAGGGCGCGTTCGCGCAGCGCCTCGGAGAAGCCGTCGCCGGGCTCGGTCGGCCGCTGCAGCAGCTCCTCGCGCTCGCGCTCCAGGTCCCGGAGCTCCGCCGGCGGCACCAGGCAGCCGAGGTGGACCTTCGACGCCGCCTCGTCCACCACGTCTATGGCCTTGTCGGGCAGCTCGCGGTCGGAGATGTAGCGGTCCGACAGCCGCACCGACGCCTCGAGGGCCTCGTCGGAAATCTCCACGTTGTGGAACTCCTCGTAGCGGTCGCGGAGCCCCTTGAGTATTTCCAAGGTCTCGCGGACGGTGGGCGGGTCCACGAGGATGGTCTGGAAGCGCCGCTCGAGGGCGCCGTTCTTCTCGATGTACTTGCGGTACTCGTCCAGGGTGGTGGAGCCGATGCACTGGACCTCGCCGCGGGCCAGGGCGGGCTTGAGCATGTTGGAGGCGTCCAGGGCGCCCTCGGCCCCGCCGGCCCCCACCAGGGTGTGCAGCTCGTCAATGAACAGAATCACGTCCTTGGAGCTCTTGAGCTCGCGGATGATGCCCTGGAGGCGTTCCTCGAACTGGCCGCGGTACTTGGTCCCCGCCACCACCGCCCCCAGGTCCAGCGAGATGAGCCGCCGGTTCGAGAGCGTCAGCGGGATGTCGCCGTCGGAGATGCGCTGGGCCAGGCCCTCGACGATGGCGGTCTTGCCCACGCCGGGGGGGCCGATGAGGACGGGGTTGTTCTTCTTCCGCCGGGAGAGAATCTGGATGACCCGCTCGGTCTCCTCCGCGCGGCCGATGACCGGGTCTATCTTCCCCTGGCGCGCCAGGGCGGTCAGGTCGGTGCCGAACTCGTCCAGGAGGGACTCTTCTTCCTTGCCCTTCTCGCGGGCCGGGCGCTTGGCCCGGCGCGGGGCGGCGACCTCTTTTCGCCGGTTCTCCTCCAGAAGAGACTCCAGCTCGTTCTTGACGTCCTCGGGCTGGAAGCCCAGGTGGGCGAGCACCTTGGAGGCCACCCCCTCGGTGACGCGGATCAGGCCCAACAGGAGGTGCTCGGTGCCGATGTAGTTGTAGCCGAGCTCGCCGGCCACCAGCACCGCCTGCTCCAGGACCTGCTTGGCCCGGTCGGTGAAGGGGATTTTCTCGTCCGAGGTGGCCCGGTGGCTGCCCGAGGACTGGAAGCGCTGGAGCTCGGAGCGGATCATGGACGAGCGGAGGCCCAGCTTACTCAGGACGTAGGCGGCCACGCCGTCCGACTCCTCCACGAGGGACAACAGCAGGTGCTCGGTGCCCAGGTAGTCCTGGCCCATCTGCTTGGCCATGTCCCGGGCGAAGAGGATCACCTGACGGGCGCGCGGGGTGAACTTGTCGAGCATTTATTCTCCGGGGGCGGGGCGGATCGGTTTCCACCCTTAAGGACGGCGATTTTTCGACGGTGGCGCCGGAGGATCTGAGTTACGCATCCTTGGACCGGGCGGACCGTGGTCCGGTCAGTCGGGAGACCCACCACGGGCTCCCCCTCGAACGTCCCCGCTCCGTCATCCACGGGCGGGGCGGCCCGACAGACGAACCCGGACCGCTTCCCGGTCCCCCCGTATTATAGCACGTATATCGGCTTATCCCTAGGTCATCGCCGACCCAGCCGGGCCAGCACCTCGCTCCTGGCCTGCCGGGGGGTGGTGGAGCGCCAGCCGGCCAGCGACTCCAGGAGGTCTCCCTGCAGGCTCCAGAGCGCGGCGTTGATCCGGTTGAGGGAGGGCCGATGGAGGAGGTCCAGGCAGCGCCCCAGCCGGATCCAGGAGCACAGGGTCCCCGCCTCGAGCTCCTCGAAGTGCGTCCCGCGATTCAGGATGCCCCAGGCCCGCCCCACCCCGTCCTCGACGAGGTTCCGGCGACCCGCCAGGAGCGCCCCCCGGGCGGACTCCTCGGCCCCGGCCAGGAGCTCCCCGACCCGCCCGGCCGAGTCCAGAAGCTCCCCGGGTCCGTGCCGGAGAGCCACGAGGTTCACCAGTGTCACCATGCCCCCGCCGACCGGGCCGATGGCGGTGCCCCAGAAGCCGAGCTGGGCCGCCGCGGAGAGGAGGCGCCGGAGCTGCCGGGTGAGCATCAGAGCGGGCAGGTGGAGAACGAGCTCCACCCCCACCCCCGCCCCCGCCCGGCGCGGAGAGCTGGTCAGGTATCCGTGCTCGTCGTGGTGGGCCGCCTCGCCGACCGCCGAGAAGGCCTCGTCGAAGAGCCGCACCTGATCGAGGAGCCCACCCCGTCCGGGGCTCGTCTCGACGGCCGAAAAAACGGCGTGGTCCTGCCCGCCCAGAATCAGCCAGCGGTCCTCCCCGTCGGAGAGGAACAGCCGGGCGTTCTCGGTGAGAACGGGCGGCCAGAGGGCCCGCTCGGACCACCAACCGGTTCCGCCGTGGTCGTCGAAGACCGCCTGCCGGGCGCCGGGACCCAGGATGTCGGTCAACACCTCGAGCTGTTCCAGCAGCCGGCGGCGGTCCGTCCCCTCGGGGACGAAGGGCGCCCCTACGAGGTTGCGGATGACGGTGACGCGCGTGGCCAGCCACACCGGGTTGGCGTTCGCCGCGATCCAGCGCGGGGGGCGCAGGAGGAGCTCCAGGCTGGGCGCGAGGGAAAGCATCACTCGTGGAACCGGTAAAAGAGCCGGAGGTGGTCGTCGAAGACGTCGTAGCAGGTCGGGCAACCCAGCCGCTCGGCCTGGGCGAAGTCGGACCAGTTCGTGCCGCACACCGGGCAGACGGGCCCCTCGCCGCGCTGGGCGATGCGGATCAGGGGCGAGGGGACGCCCAGTCCGAAGAGGAAATCGGCCGAGGGCGAGGGGAGCCACATCTCCCACTCCGCCTCGGAGCGGACCAACTCCAGGCAGGGGTCACACAGGGCCATGTCCTGGCCCCAGGCCGGGATGAAGCGTACCACCGCCTCGTCTGAGCCGCAGCGATCGCAGTTCATCGCGCCTCCATCGGGACGAGCTTTCCGCCGGAAAGGGAGAGGGCGCGGTCGGCGCGCGCCGCCAGACGCGTGTCATGGGTGACGATCACGAAGCTCGTGCCGTCCGCCCCGGCGAGATCGAAGACCAGGTCCAGAACGCGCCCGGCGGTGCCCGGGTCGAGGTTGCCGGTGGGCTCGTCCATGAGCACCAGGGTCGGGCCGCCCACCAGGGCCCGGGCAATGGCCACCCGCTGCTGCTCGCCGCCGGAGAGCTTGGCCGGGGAGTGGCCCAGACGGTCGGCCAGTCCCACCCGGTCGAGAATCTCCTCGGAGCGCCGCCGGGACTCGGCCGGGCTCTCCCCCCGGGCCATGAGCGGCAGCATCACGTTCTCCAGCGCG
>DATKYS010000111.1 GCA_035528375.1 bacterium | reverse complement strand
TGCGATGTTGTCGGGCCCGGCGCTGGCGTCGGTGTAGAGATATGAATGCCCGTCCCGGAAGTAGACGATGATGGTCCCCGCGCCGAGTTCGTACCCGACTACGTTAGAGTTCCCACCAAGATTTGCGTACGTCTGCATGATCTACTTCCTTAGCTGAATTATTTTAGTTTCACCGCCTTAAAACTCTTCCACCATCAACTCGTTTTCTGCCCGTGTCGTGCCTTTATACGGTCGGACATGAGAACCGTATCTTACGAAAGACCTATTCGGTATTGAGAGGAACTAGAAGCATGACGGCCAGCGCCGCGATACGCAGATACCCCAGGGTCGTCTTCACGGTCGCCCTCTGCTTTTATATTTTTTTTATGGGGCGCGAGCCGGTGCGCCGAGGGGCGTATCGGGACGTCCCGACGGCTCACGGCACGACGTAGCGGGTTTCGGCGCGCATGTGCGGTTCCAGGCCCAGACGCAGGTCCTCGACCACCGGCTGCACCAGCGAGTTGAAGACGCCCATGAGCTCGGAGCGCGTGGGCGTGCGGTTCGTGTTGTTCATCTCCACCCGCTCGGAAGAAATCCGGTGCCAGACGACATCGCCGGTTTGGGCGTCGTAGGCGCGGACGGAAATCTCCAGGACGTACACCGTCCCGGTGCGGCGCGTGTCGGCCTCCCAGGAGCGGCCCCAGGCCATGGACGGGCTCTGGCTCTCCTCCACGTCGTAGCTCTCGGCGAGGCGCTCGGCGTAGTCCTGGGCGTCGCGACGGCTGAAGACGACCTTCCCGGTCACCAGCACGGCGGCACCGGCCTCCCGCGTCCGGCCCAGCGCCGCATCCAGGTCTTCTCCGGCGAGGTCGTAGAGCGGCGCCGACGGGTCGGTCTCCTCCAGGCCCCGCACGACGGCGAAGCGTCCGCCGGCGTTTATCCTGTCCCGCACCCGCTCGGCGGCCATCGAGCCGAACTCGATCTCCCCCCCGTAGGCGAAGTCCTGCACCGCCAGGGTCGGGTAGGCCTCGGGGTCCAGCTCGCCCTCGGCCCGGAGCTCGATGGTCAGCTCGTCCGAGGTGCGGCAGCCCAGGAGCGCCAGGACGAAGAGGGGCGCGAAACGAAGCGGAGTGAGTAATGCCCCGGTAAAATGCCTAATCTTCATCCTCGTCCTCCTGGGGGTAGAGCTCGGGGTGGGCTTTGCGGAAGGAGAGGAGGTTGTCGCGGATTTCGTCATCGTCGGGCGCCAGGGCCACGGCCCTCTCGTAGAGGTCCTGCGCCGGGAGGATGTCCCCCAGCGCCTCGTGGGCCACCGCCAGGTTGTTGAGGAGACCCGGGTCGTCGGGGGCCAGCTCGTCGGCGCGTTCCCAGCGGTCGAGCGCCTCGCGCCAGAGCCCGGCCTGCGCCGCCCGGTGGGCGAAGTCCCGGTAATCGTCCAACCCCGCCCGGTGCCCGCACCCCGCCGCGAGCGCCAGTGCCACGAGAACGACCGAAACGGCCGCGGCTCTTTTCATTTTATCCGGCCTCCCCGTCGTCCCCGGCGAGGCGGTCCGGGGTGAGCTCCTCGCGGGTGCCGTCTGCGCGCTCCACCACCAGGGTGCCCTTCACGGCGTTCACCTGGCGCACGACGGCCTCGGCGCCGTCGGCGAGGATCACCCGGCTGCCGCTGCGGGGCAGCCGCTTCACGGCGTCCAGGTAGTAGTCGTACTCGTAGGCCAGGCAGCACATGAGCCGCCCGCACAGGCCCGAGATGCGGTTGGGGTTGAGCACCAGGTTCTGCTGCTTGGCCATTTTAATCGTTACCGGGTCGAAGGTGCGCAGCCAGTTGGAGCAGCAGAGCTCCCGGCCGCAGGAGGCGTATCCGCCCAGGCGCCGGGCCTCGTCGCGGACGCCCACCTGGCGCATCTCGATGCGGATCTCTAGGCGCCGGGCCAGAATCGCCACCAGCCGCCGGTAGTCCACCTTCTCCGGGGTGGTGAAGAAGAAGGTGACGGCGTCGCCGCCCACCGCGGCGGAAACGTCCACCAGCTTCAGGGGCAGCTCCTCCTTGAGCTCCTTGAAAAGACGCGCCGCGCGGCGTTCCAGCTTTGCCGCCTCCGCCATCCGCGCGATGTCGTCGGCGCCGATGGGGCCGATCACCCGGCACGGCAGGTGGTGCACCGTTTTTTCCACCAGCGGCACACCGGTGCGGGCCACCTCGGCGAAGCGCTCCCGGCCGTCCACCACCACGCGGTAGCAATCGCCCACGGCGGGCTCCCCGCCGTCGCAGTGGCCCAGCAGGCGCAGGTGGTCTTCGCGCAGGCGGAACTCGGTGTAGAGTCTCATGTATCAGCGCCTTAATCTACGACGGGAGGGGCGATTCGATGCCCATTATAGCGGAAAATTTTATCACCGCCCGGCGGAGCATGCCGTAGCTTCCTGTGCCCTGACAGCGGTGGTTCTCGATCCGGGTTGCGATGGTGTAGGGCGGCCCCTCCGCGGGCCGCCGCGCTTTCCACGTTCCTGACCCCGACCCTCACCCGGCCCGTCGGCGCGCCGCTCCCTGGAAGGGAGAGGAGAAGATGCGGCAGCCCTCACCCCCATCCCCTCTCCCACAGGGAGAGGGGGGCGGGCCGACCTGAACGGCGCGCCGTCGGTCGGCCCCTACGAGGATTACGTGCCGTTCGCGACGACTCGCAGGGCCAGTCCGCCCAGGACCGTCTCGGCCGCCAGGCGCAGGTTGGCGTTCCAGGCAATTAAAAGCGCGGTATGTTCCAGTTCCCGCGCGGCGTGCGCGGCCCATTCGTCGTCGGGGTCCTCCCCGCAGCGCCTCCCGGCCAGACGGGCTAGCCCCTCGAAGAGCGCCCGGGCGCCCTCCCTGTCACCGAGCTCTGCGGCGACGGCGTACACGCCGGCCAGGTCGCCTTTCAAAATCGTCTCCCACACCCCCGCGGCGGCCTGCGCCAGGGTGTCATCGCCCGCCAGGCCCCGGGCCAGGCCCACCGAGCCCTCGGCGGTTTCGGCCGCCCGCCGGGCCTCCTCCGGCTCCAGGCCCTCGCCTTCGAGAATTTCCGCGATGAGCCCCCGCGGCAGCCTCCCGCAGCGCAGGAGCTGGCAGCGGCTCACAATCGTCGGCAGGAGCGCCTCCGGCGAGTCCGCGGTCAGCAGCAGGACCGCCCCCGCCGGCGGCGCCTCCAGCGTTTTCAACAGCGCGTTCTGCGCCTCGGGGGTCAGCCGCTCCGCCCGGGGGATGAGCGCCGTCTTCCGCTTCCCCTCGACGGGAGCGCGGCCCAGGGCGGTCACCAGGGAGCGGACCTCCGCTATCCCCAGCGACGCCCCCTCCTCGGGGAGCGGGAGGAAATCGCCAAAGTTCCCCGACTCGAACCGGCGGCAGGGGGGGCATGCGCCGCAACCGGCCTGATCATCGCAGGCCAGCGCCCGGGCGAAGTCGCGCGCCAGGGTGGTCTTGCCCACGCCCGCCGGGCCGTGCAGAAGGTAGGCGTGGCCCAGCCGGCCGCTCGCCAGGGCCGAGGCGAGAACGCGCCTCGCCGCTTCCTGGCCCCGGACGCCCGTGCGGAAATCACCCATCGCTCCCGCCTTCCACGATGGCCATCACCCGGTCCCAAATCTCCCCGGCCAGTTCGGGGATGCTCCGGGAGGCGTCGAGGACCAGCCAGCGGTCCGGCTCGCGGTGGGCGATGTCCAGGAACCCCCGCCGCACCCGGTCCAGAAAAGAGGTCGAGCGCTCCTCGATGGCGTCGAAGACGGTCTGCAGCCGCCGCAGACCCTTGGCGGGGTCCAGGTCCAGAAGGATGGTGAGCGACGGCGCCAGACCCTCCGTGGCGAGGTTGATCGCCGATTCCACCGTGTCCTCGGTCATGCCCAGGCCGTAGCCCTGGTAGGCTCGGGTGGAGTCGGCGTAGCGGTCCAACAGGACGATCCAGCCCTCCTCGATTGCGGGCAGTATGAGGCGGTGGACCAGCTCGGCCCTGGCCGCGGCGAAGAGGAGGAGCTCCGCCGAAGGGGTGCGCTGGAGCTTTCTGTCCAGGAGCATCTCGCGCACCCGCTCGCCCAGGGGGGTGCCGCCGGGCTCGCGCAGACGCATCACCGGGACGCGGTCGCCGTCCAGCCGCTCCGCCAGGAGTTCGAGCTGGGTGGTCTTCCCCGCCCCGTCCATCCCCTCGAAGGAGACCAGGTGACCCCGCCGCGCCACTTCCGCTCCCTTTCAAAAAAAGCCCGGGATCATTTTAGCACAGGGGACGGCCGGACGCCCGCTTTACCCCCTCCGAAGGCTCTGGTAGAATCAAGAGGTGCTCGCGCTTCGGTTCACCGTTCTGGGGTTTCTGTTCCTCTTCTCCGCCTTCTTCTCGGGGTCGGAGACGGCGCTCTTCTCGCTCTCCGCCGCCCGGATCGAATCGCTCTCCCGCTCGGCCAACCACCCGGAACGCCGCATCGCCCGGCTGATGCGGGAGCCCTCCGGCATCCTGGTCACCCTGTTGTTCGGCAACATGCTGGTCAACGTCGGGGCTGCCTCCCTGGCCACCGACCTCTTCCTGGACCTCTTCGGGCGGGGGGGTCTGGAGCTCGCCGGGCTGGTGATGACCCTCGCCCTGTTGATTCTGGGCGAGGTGACCCCGAAGAGCCTGGCCGCGCACCGTCCACTGGCCCAGGCCCGCCGGTCCTCCGGTCCCCTGAATCTCTTCCACCGCCTCGTAGCCCCGGTGCGGCTGCCGCTCGCCGCCCTCTCCCGCTCCCTGGTCCGCTCCCTGGAGGGGCGGCTCGCCAGGAGCGACACCCCCTCCGCCGAGGAGCTGCGCACCGCCCTCGAGATGGCCGGCCAGGAGGGGGAGCTGGACGAGGAGGAGGAGACCATCATGGTGCGCCTGTTCGAGCTGGACTCGAAGCGGGTGAGGCGGATGATGACCCCGGCGGCGGACATCGTCTCCCTGGGGGTGGACTCGACCCCGGCCGAGGCGCTGGCGGTCTTCCGCCGCTACCAGTTCAGTCGGCTGCCCTGCTACGAGGGCGACCCCGATAACTGGGTGGGGGTGGTGCGGGCCCAGGACGTCGGCCACGCGGTGCTCGCCGGCCCCCCGGCGGACCTCCGGCCCCTCCTGCGGGAGGTCCACTTCGTCCCCGAGGAGGCCACCGCCCTGACACTCCTGGCCCACTTCCACCGCACCCGGACCCACCTGGCCCTGGTCTCCGACGAGTACGGCGTATTCGTCGGTCTGGCGACGCTCCAGGACATCTACGACGAGTTGGAGGAGTCCCCGCGTCACAACCCGCGGCTGCGGCGCCAGGCTCCGGGGCGCTTCATCTGCGCGGGCTCGGTGGCGCTGGACGACTTCAACCGGGCTGCGGGCGCGAAAATCTCCGACGACGACTACAGTTCGCTGGGCGGCTGGCTCACCGGCCTGGCGGACCGCATCCCGCGCGCCGGGGAGCGCCTCGTCGCGGCGGGGTTCACCTTCACCATCCTGGAGGCCGAGCCGACCCGCGTCGTGCGCGTCCTGGCCCAGCTCACGGCGGACGAGGGGGGTGTGGAATGATCCTCCTCGCGCTCCTCTTGTTGCTCGCCGTCCTTCTGGTCGCTTTCTTCGCCGGGATGGAGACGGCCTGCATCTCGGCCAACCGGGTGCGGCTCACCACGGCCGCGCGCGCGGGCGACGGTCGGGCCCGCGTCGCCCTGAGGCTCCTGGCGATCCCGGACCGGCTCATCACCACCTGCCTCGTGGGGACCAACATCGGGGTGGTCGGCGCCTCCTTCATCGCCACCGCCCTCATGGTGGAGCTCCTGCCCGCGGACGCCCGGGGCTGGGCCGTGCTCCTCACCAGTCTCGCGCTGACCCCGGTCCTGATGATCGCGGGGGACCTTCTGCCCAAGGCCGTCGGGCGGGCCTTCGCCGAGGAGCTGACCCTCGCGGCGGCCTACCCCCTGAGCGTGTTGGACTGGGTCCTGACGCCCATCTCCGTCGTGGCCCTCGGGCTCTCGCGCCTGCTGTTGCGCCTGCAGGGGATAAAGCCGGGGACCCAGCAGCGGCTGACGCGCGAGGAGCTGCGGGTGATGATGCACCAGGGTGCGCGGGGGGAGGCCATTGACGACCGGACGGCGCGCATGGTCGGGTCGGCCTTCACCTTCTCCTCCCGCGAGGTGCGCGAGGTGATGACGCCCCTGCGCGAGGTCCAGGCCCTTTCCACGGAGGCCGCCGTCCCCGAGGCCTTCGCCGCCGCCGTGGACTCGGACTCCGCCTTCATCGTCGTCTATCGGGACCGGATGGACGCCATCGTGGGGGTGGTGCCGGTGATCGAGCTGGTGCGCGCCCCGCTCCAGGCCACCCTGGACCGCATCATGACCGAGCCGCTCTTCGTGCCCGAGAGCAAGAACCTGCGCGGGATGCTGGAGACCTTCCGCCGGCGGCAGGTGAACCTGGCCGTGGTGGTGGACGAGTACGGCAGCACGCTGGGGGTGGTGACCCTGGACGACGTGGTGGGGACGATAACCGAGGCGACGCAGGAGGGGCTGGCCGCGCCGGGCTCCCTGGACCGCGGCGAGTCGGTCGCCCTGCCCGCCGACCTGCCGCTGGCCGAGCTGGCCGAGCGCTACGAGGTGGATCTCCCCGAGGGAGACTACGCCACCCTGGGCGGCTTTCTGATTGATCGGCTCGAGCGCATCCCCCGGGCCGGGGAGGAGGTCGTACAGGGAGCTTACGCCCTGCGGGTGCTGGACGCCACGCCGCGGCGCGTGGTGACCGTGGTCATCGAGCGGAGGCATTAGCGCCGAGGTGGGGGGCGGGCGGGTGTGGACACCCGCCCCTACGTCTATACCCGGCGAATCCCCGTAGGGGCGACCGTCCACGGTCGCCCGCGGGCGGACCTGAAGGTCCGCCCCTACGTCATCGCAATCCGCGAGGCGCGGGTCAGGTTGAGGGTGGCCGCATTTCCCCTCCCCCCTCTGGGGGGAAGCGCGCTTACGGGCTAGGGTGAGGGTCGGGGATTAATGCGGCGGGGATGGGAATCCCCGCCCTACATTTCAGCGTGCGGTTATAACCATCCGCCCTGAAACTTGACTATTATGTAAAAAGTGTATAAACTGATTTTGCAGGCATGCGCGGGAGCTACCGCAGGTCGCCCGTTGAGGGTGGCAGCGCCGATGGCGTGGGATCCTACGGCCCGGGGCCTGCTTCGAGTACCCTGTAAAGCTCGGTCCTTTTTACCCCCTCGATCGCTTCTCGGGGGGTAATTTTTATCCCGTAACCCCAGGTGTTGCCTTGCCGGTTGTATATAACCGGTTTAAATGTTGCTATGTAACGGGTCTCGACGTTACCGTACCGGTTGGGTTCAAGTGCGTTAAAAAGAGAACCGGCGTATGCGTCCGCTGCTTGCAAACCAGCGCTTTTACCAGGACGCCAGGTCTTTCTGCCTTCAAGGTCTAAAAAATCGAACTCTATTCGGATGTCGATACCAGAATCCCGCTGATTTTTCAGTTTCCGTAAATACTGGTCTAGTTTTTCATAAGACATACCGCTTCTATTTGAAAAGACCAGTTCGATTTTACCATCGCCGACAGAACCCTTCCCAGAGTCCCGAGCGAGCCAGGATACACGTTCAAGTAAAAAGCGTATGCTGTAAAAGTATAAGCGATAGCTCTCCGTGAATTTTTCTGGTTCTAATAAAGCGGTTTTATCTACCGCTACGGCGATGCAGCGGATTGGTAAACTAGCCATTTTATCGGCCAGTACAACCTTTTTATCATGTTTTAATCTTTTCCAATGCACGGGTTTCTTCGGTGGCATTTCAAACAACTCACGTATTTTCCGCATGTTTTGTATTATTGAATTGTCGTTGATCTTTCTAACGATGACCGCTGATTGGATAAACCAACGCGAACTGCCCGCGCCGAATTTGAACCCCTCACAACCGGATTCATCTATGTAGCAACGAAATGATGCACCCATAATTCCCCACCTTCAATGATCTATCCGAGAAGGCCCCGGCTTCTATTTCCCCAGAATCTCCCGGCAGACCTCGGCCCCCCGGCGGCCCGACATGAGCATCGCCCCGAACGTCGGCCCCATCCGCGTCAGCCCGTGGAACGTCGCCACGCTCATCCCGATGGCCACCAGCCCGGGGTAAACCTCCCCGGTGTGCGCGACGATTTCGTCCTCGGAACGCTCGATCCAAACCGGCTGCTCTTTTTGGAGCTCCATGAGGCCCCGC
>DATKYS010000110.1 GCA_035528375.1 bacterium | reverse complement strand
GAGCTCCCCCCAAAGGGGGGAGGGGGAATACGGCAACCATCAACCGGCCTGTGCCCCATGTATTGCGATGACGTAGGGCGGGTCTCTTGACACGCCCGCATGCCGACCTAAACGGCGCGCCGTCGGTCGGCCCCTACGAGGGTACGTGGGATTCACGCCCCACCCGTAGGGGCAGGTACCCACACCCGCCCGTCTTTTCTTTGGTGGCCTTTGTAAACAGCGCCCGACCCGGCCGTCGCATAAACCGAGTTTCTCGTTTATACTTGGGGCGATGGTTGAAAGGACACTAAAAGCCGCGCTCCCGCTCTTTCTGTCGCTGTGCCTCGGTCTCCCCCTCGCCGGCTGCAAGGAACCGGTCGAGGAAAGCTCTCTCTATGCCCTGGCCTACGCCGACGTCCTCGACGAGGTGACCCTCTCCCTCCGGGTGGAGCGGTTGGCCTACCCGGTGCTCCTGGAGGAGCTGACCGCGCTGCAGTCCCGTCTCCGGCGGGAAACGGCCGCCTGGCCCGCGGACCGGCTTCTGACGGCCCTCGGCCTCGAGCCCGGCACACCCGGGGCGGAACGGGCCCTGGCCGACGAGGCGCACCGGCTCGATGAGCTCGAGGTCGCCCTCGAGCGGGAGACCGAGGACCTCCTGGTCGCGACCGACTCACCCCGCCCCCGGAGCTCGGCCTTCGACGCCGATCTGAGGACGGTCGCCGCCTTTACACCCCGGGAGCGGTTCAACGCCCTGGTGCGGGACGGGCTCGACGAGCGGGCGGAGCTCCTTCTGACCGAGTACGACCTCGAGCGTCGGACGGAGGGCCTTTCGTGGCACGAGCTCGTGGGGAGGCTGTCCGCCAGCCTCGCCGAGTACACGCCGCTGGCCGCCGCCTATTGCCGGACGAACCGGGAGATTCAGCGTAAAATCGAAGCGATAAACAGCTACCTGGACGGGCTCGGTGAGCGGGAGAACCCCTTCGCCGCGGAGCACCCGCACGAGTGACCCCTTGACTTCCCAGACCATCACGGATCTTTTTTCGCCCGCCGGCGCCCTGGCCGGGTTCCTGCGCCCCTACGAGGAGCGACCGGGGCAGGTCCGGATGGCCGCCGCCGTCGCCGACGCCCTCGAAACCGGCGGCAGCCTCATGGTCGAGGCCGGAACCGGCATCGGCAAGAGCCTGGCCTACCTCGTCCCGCTCCTTTCCCGCGTGACGGACGAGCACCGGGGCGTCGTCTCCACCCACACCATCGCCCTCCAGCAGCAGCTCCTCGCCGCCGACATCCCCGTGGCCCTGGCCGCGCTGGGGACCGAGGTGAAGGTGGCCCTGCTTCTGGGGCGGGGCAACTACCTCTGCCTGCGGAAGCTGCACCGCCAGCAGCTCCTGGGGCTCTTCTCCGACGCCGACGCCGCCGGGAGGCAGCGGGCGCTCTTCGAGCGCGCGAAAAATCTGAAACGGGGGGAGCGCTCCGAGCTCGACTTCGCCATCCCCGAGGCGGAGTGGAGGCTGGTCGCCTCGTCTCCCGACGCCTGCGCGGGGAGCCGCTGCCCCTACGTCAAAGAGTGCTTCTTCCAGCGAGCACGGCGCCGGGCACAGTCCGCCGATCTGGTCATCACCAACCACGCCCTCCTCCTGGCCGACGTCATCCTGCGGTCCTCCGGGACGGCGGTCCTGCCCGATTACGCCCACCTGGTGGTGGACGAGGCCCACCGCCTCGAGGACGCGGCCACGGACCAGCTCAGCTACCGGGTCTCCCTGGGCCGTCTGCGCGGGCTCGTGGGCGAGCTATACGCCCCCGCCCGGCGCACGGGGGCCCTGACCGGGGCGGTGATGGACCGGGCGGTGGATGGTGACGAGCTGAGTGAGCATTTCTCGAAAATCCTCGACGTCGCGGAGGGGCACTTCTCCTCCCTCCACGCTGCGCTCGGCCCGGGGCGCGAGCGGGAGGAGCGCATACTGCGCGGGCCCCTTTCCGCAGGGTTTGAGCTGGACGCCGAGCTGGGCCGGACGGCGGGCTGGCTGGAGCAACTGGCCGACGGGGCCGCCGAGGACGACGCCCTGGAGCTCGTCGGGGCGGCGCGCCACCTACAAGGTTACCGAGTTGACTTGGTCGGTATAGAGGAGCGGCGGTGGGAGGGCTTCGTTTACTGGGCGGACGGCCTCCACGACGCCGCGCGGCTGCGGCTCCACGCGGCGCCCGTCGAGGTCGGTCCGATGCTGGAGTCGGGGCTCTGGTCCCTCCCCGAGGTCGCCGTGGCCACCAGCGCCACCCTCACCGTGGGCGGCGACTTCTCCCACCTCACCACCCGGCTGGGTTTCCCGCCCGGCGAGGAGCTCCTCCTCCCGCCGGCCTTCGACTTCGCGACCCAGGCGGCGCTCTACCTGCCCCGTCTGCCCGACCCCCGCGACCGGCGATACTTCGCTGAGGCCCTGGGGGAGATTCGGCGGCTGGTCGAGCTGAACCGGGTCGGGGGGACGCTGGTTCTTTTCACCAGCCACGAGGCGCTGCGCGCGTTCAAATCCGGGCTGGAGGAGGACCTTCGGGGTATGGGCTGCGAGGTTCTGGCCCAGGGCGATTCCGACCGGACCCGGCTCCTGCGAAGCTTCAAGGAGGCGCGGCGCGGCGTCCTCTTCGCCACCGCCACCTTCTGGGAGGGGGTGGACCTGCCCGGGGACGAGCTGCGGCTCTTGATCATCGCCCGGCTCCCCTTCGCCGTGCCCACCGACCCGGTGGTGGCTGCGCGGTCGGAGGCGATCGAGAAGCGCGGCGGGCGTCCCTTCGACGAGTACTCCGTGCCCGAGGCGGTGCTCCGGCTCCGCCAGGGCTTCGGCCGCCTCATCCGAAAAAAGACCGACCGCGGTGTGGTGGCGATTCTGGACTCCCGCGTCCTCACCAAGGCCTACGGCGCCGTCATGCTCGCCGGTCTGCCCCCGGCGAGGCGCTTTCTCTCCTTCCAGGCCGACGCCCTTGGGACGTACCTCGCGGGCCCTTGACCCGCGGGCGCGCGGCTTGTATCATAATCCGCCGGTCCGCCCGGCGGACAAAAGATGGTGTAACTTTATTCTGGGAGCGGACGTGGAACTGGCGGAAAAGCTCCTCTCCGTGATGCGCAGCCAGGGGGCCAGCGACCTCCACGTGGTCGTCGGCTATCCCCCGCACATGCGTATGGACGGCCGGCTGATTCCCACCAACCTCGAGCCCTTCACCCGGGAGACGGCCAACTCCTTCACCGGGCTTTTCCTTTCGTCCCGCCCCGGCGCCCGCGCCCGCTACGACGACGCCGGCCAGGTGGACCTGGGCTACGAGCTGGAGGGTCAAGGCCGGTTCCGCGTGAACGTCTACCGTACCTCCGAGGGGCCCGCCTGCGCCATCCGCGCCATCCCCGACGTCATCCCCTCCCTGGAGGAGCTGGGGCTGCCCAAGTCAGTCGCCGGCCTCACCGCCCTGCCCAAGGGCCTGATCCTGGTCACCGGCCCCACCGGCTCGGGCAAGTCCACCACCCTGGCGGCCGTCATCGCCAAGATAAACCGGGAGAGCGCCCGCCACATCATCACCATCGAGGACCCCATCGAGTTCCGCCACGAGCGGGGCAAATCCCTGGTGACGCAGCGGGAGCTGGGGACCGACTACACCGACACCGTCGCCGCGGTGCGCTCGTGTCTGCGGCAGGACCCCGACGTGATAATGATCGGCGAGATGCGCGACCCGCCCACGATGAGCGCCGCCATCACCGTCGCCGAGACCGGCCACATAGCACTGACCACCCTGCACACCAACTCCGCCACCCAAACCGTCACCCGGATAATAGACGCCTTCCCGTCCGGTGAGACGCGCCAGATACGCATCCAGCTCTCCTTCTGCCTGGAGGCGGTCGTCAGCCAGGCGCTCCTGCCACAGAAGGAGGGCTCGGGGCGGGTGCTGGCCACCGAGGTCTTGATCGCCACCCCGGCGGTGCGCGCGCTCATCCGCGACGGGAAGGAGCACCAGCTCTACTCGGTCATCCAGTCGGGGCACGCCCACGGGATGTACACCCTCAACAGTTCCCTGACGACGCTGATCGGGTCCGGGCTGGTGGACCGCGAGGCGGCCCTGGAGGCCTCCAACCGCCGCGAGGAGCTGGCCGAGCAGCTCACCGAAGCGGGTCTGTAGGCGAACGCCCGATGGGTTTTTTTCAGGCGCTGGCGAAGACGCGCGACCGGCTGGACCGAGCCCTGCGAAAGCTGGCCGGGAACCGCCTCGGGGATGAGGCCGCGGGCGAGCTCGAGGAGGCGCTGATTCTGGCCGACGCGGGCCCGGTGGTCGCCGCCGGGCTGGTGGAACGCCTTAAAGAAATCTACCCGGAGAGAGGGGCCGACCCCGGGGAGCTCCTGGCCGGGCTCGTGGCCGGGATGCTGCCCCCGGTCCCGCCGCCCTACGACGGCCCGCCGCCCGAGGTCCTCCTCCTGGTGGGGGTCAACGGGACGGGGAAGACGACGACGGCCGCCAAGCTGGCCGCCCGGTACGCCCGGGAGGGTAAAAAAGTGCTCCTGGCCGCGGCCGACACCTACCGGGCCGCCGCGGGGGAGCAGCTCGAGGTCTGGGCAGCCCGCGCCGGCGTTCCGCTGGTCCGGCACTCCGGGGGCGGCGACCCCGCAGCGGTTCTTTTCGACGCCCTCGAAGCCGCCAAGGCCCGGCGGATGGACGCCGTCATCGCCGACACCGCCGGGAGGATGCACACCCGGGATCACCTGATGCGTGAGCTGGGCAAGCTCCGCCGCGTGGTGGAAAAGTCGCTCGGCGCTCATCCGGTGGAGACCGTCCTCGTGCTGGATGCGGGCGGCGGGCAGAACGGCGTCCTCCAGGCCCGGGCCTTCCTGGAAGGCGCCGGGTGCGACCGAATCGTGCTGACAAAGCTCGACGGGACCTCCAAAGGCGGCTTCCTCCTCGCCGTCGCCGCCGAGACCGGCCTCCCCGTTTCCCACGTGGGGACCGGCGAGCGGCTGGAGGACCTGGAGCCCTTCGACCCGATAAAATTCGCCCGGGCCCTGGTGGGCCTCGACTGAACCCTAACAACTTCACAAAGGGATACGATGAAACTGGAAAACTTCCGCAGCCGCGACCGGGACGTCATCTCCGAGCTCCTCTCCTCGGACCGCCCCTGGGCGTCCTACGCGCTGGGCGACCTCTCCGACCTCCACTTCGGCCTCTCGCGGTACTACGTTAACGGGCCGAACCTGGTGCTGGTGTACGAGGGGCTCCAGCCGCCCGCCCTCTTCCTCTTCGGCGGAGTCGGCGCCCTGCGCTTCATCTGCTCGTTCCTCCCCGCCGGGGACTACAACGCCGCCTTCACCGGCGAGCCCGAGGCCATCTTCCCCGAGGGCACCAACGTGGTCCAGCTCAAGCGTATGCTCCGAATGACGCTGGACCTTTCGGGAAAAAACTTCGACACCGGAGTAGCCGAGGAGTTGGGCTCCAAGGACGCCGACGCCATCGCCGGCCTGATGGTCCACTACCCGGAGAACGCCTTCCACCCGGACCAGATGGCCTACCCCTTCGCCGGAATTTACTTGGACGACGGGCTCGTGGCCTGCGCGGGGACGCACGTGGTGAACCCCGACGAGCGGGTGGCCTGCATCGGCAACGTGGTGGTCCACCCCGAGTACCGGCGCCGCGGCTTCGCCCAGCAGGTAATGGGCAAGGTGCTCACCCTCCTGTCCGACCAGGCCGACCTGGCGACCCTCAACGTCGCGGTGAAGAACAAGGAGGGGATCGAGCTCTACCAGCGGATGGGCTTCGGCACCCACTGCCGCTTCAACGAGGCGGAGATAACCCTCCCCGAACCCAAGCCCGAATAGCCGCGGACGGTCATGGGCGACCGACCACTGGTTCTGGTGACGCCGGGCGACCCCAACGGCATCGGCCCCGAGGTCCTGGTCAGGGCCTGGGGCCGCATAACCGAGGGTTGCCGGCCGGTAGTCGTCGGGGCGCCGACGCCCCTGGCCGCCGCCATCGAGCTCTGCGGTCTCGACCTCGAAATCGTCCCCGTCCACTCTCCCGACGAAGCCGACTCCGCCCCGAACCGCATCCCCCTCATCGAAGTCCCCGGCACCGACCTCGCCCCGCAATGGGGCGTCATCTCCGCGGTCGCCGGACGGGCGAGCTTTTCCTGGGTCGAGCGCGCCGTGGACCTGTGCCTCGCCGACCCGTCCCGCGCCCTTGTCACCGGGCCCATCTCGAAACAGGCCTGGGCTCAAGCGGGCATCCCCTACGCCGGCCATACGGGGTATCTGGCCGAGCGCTGCGGCGTGTCGGGACGCGAGGCGATGGCCTTCCTCTCGCCGAAAATCAACGTCGTCCTCGCCACCACCCACATCCCGCTGGCCGAGGTTTCCATTCAACTGACCGCGGGGCACATCGTCCACGTCGCCCGTCTGTTCCGCGCGTTTTTGGGGAAAAAACTTGACCGCGAGCCGCGACTGGCGCTCTGCGGCCTCAACCCCCACGCCGGGGATTTCGGCGTCATCGGCGACGAGGAGGAAAGAATCGTCGTCCCGGCGGCGGAGGAGCTGCGGGCGGACGGGCTCGACATCTCCGGCCCCCTGGCGGCGGACACACTCTTCACCGAAAAGAATCTTTCCCGCTTCGACGGCTTCATCGCGCTGTACCACGACCAGGGGCTCATCCCGGTGAAGCTCCTGGCCTTCGACTCCGCGGTCAACGTAACCTTGGGCTTGCCCTTCCTGCGGACCAGCCCCTCGCACGGCACCGCCTTCGATATCGCAGGGAAGGGAATGTCCGATATCGAGAGCATTATATCTGCATTTTCTGTCGTGAGCATATAACGATGCACCTCCTCTATATTGATGAGTCTGGTGACGTTGGAAGGCCACGTCCGAATGCGACTAATTTTTTTGTCGCTGCCGGTTTTTCCATTGATGAAGTTGATTGCCGGAAATTGCGCTTTTATCTTCACTCTATTAAACAAAAATATTCGATCCCATTAATAACTGAATTGAAGTGGGAGTACTTCCATAAGCCGTTCATCAATCCGTCATTAAGTGATAAGCATGCTAAGAGGGCCGCTTTGAATCCACTGAATAACTGGGACCCCGCCAGGAAACATGATCTGCTATGCGAGTTGCTTGATGCCCTTCGTGGCATTAGAAGTGTCAGATTCTATGTCGTTTCAATTAATAAACAGGCTGCTTATGAAAAAGAATATATTAATAAACCTGAGAGTATGTACTCTCAGGCGCTTCTTCTTCTGTTAGAGAGATTTCAGAATTTTCTCAGGAAAACACAAAACAGAGGGATCGGAATACAGGACAGCAGGGACAAATCTCAAGACCGGAGGTTAAGAAGCTTCTATCACTCATTGTTTATTGATGGTTCCTACTACACGAAGTTTGAGAATATCGTTGACAATGTTTATCTGACCCCCTCGGAATACAGCTTCGGTGTGCAATTTGCCGATCTGGTGGCCGGTATCGCGTTTCAGAAATTTGAACGAGGGAATGACACGTACTTTTCCGCTATTATAGACAAGATTGACTGCACACCTTTAACACGGGTTCGCAGGGGGACACCCGAAGGGCTTAAGCTCTGGCCATAAAAAAACGCCCAGTGGTCAGTATCCGGCCGTGCCGGACTTGACCAACGTACCTTGCGGTACTCTGGGACGCGAGAGAAGTATAGCACAATCCCGTTACTTTGACAAAATCGTTCGGTAAAATGAAACAACTCTACCTCGAAAGCCAGGGGTGTCAGATGAACGAGCGGGACGCCGAGCGCCTGGCCGCCGGTCTCCTCACCGACGGCTGGCGCCTTGTGAAAAACCCCGCCGACGCCGATTTAATCCTCGTCAACGCGTGCAGCGTGCGCGAAAAGGCGGCCAGTCACGCCCTGGGCCGCCTGCGCCAACTTTACAGCCTGACGCAAAAACGCCCCGGCCTCCTCTTCGGCCTCACCGGCTGCCTGGCCCAGCACCTGGGCGACGAGGCCCGCGACCTGCTGCCGCGGCTGAATTTGCTCACCGGCCCCGGCGCCGTGGAGCGCCTCCCCCGACTAGTCGAAAAGGTTAAAAAACCGGAGGACTTCGCGAAGGACCTCGACCCGGCCGGCCCCGAGGGCGACTTCGACCCCGACGGCGACCACCGCCTGGACCACCCGGCCATCGGCCCCCACGCCGCCTTCGTGACCGTGATGGAGGGCTGCGAAAATCGCTGCGCGTACTGCGTGGTGCCGGACCTTCGCGGGCCCGAGGTCAGCCGCCGCCCGGAGACAGTCCTGGCCGAGGTTGCGCACCTGGCGGCGCAGGGCTTCACCGAGGTGACCCTCCTCGGGCAGAACGTGAACTCGTACCGCTCGAAGGGCCGGCGGTTCCCCCGCCTGCTGCGCGAGGTCGCCCGGGTTGACGGGATAAAACGGGTCCGCTTCACCACCAGCCACCCCAAGGACTTGAGCCGCGATTTACTGGAGGTCATGGCCGCCGAGCCGGCGGTTTGCGAGCAGCTCCACCTGCCGCTGCAGTCGGGGTCGGATAAGATTTTGGGCGCGATGGGCCGGGGCTATACTCGGGACCGCTACCGAACGCTCGTCCGGCAGGCGCGGGAGCTTTTACCGGACCTGACCCTGACCACGGACGTCATCGTGGGCTTCCCAGGCGAGACGGAGGAGGATTTTTCGCTGACGGCGGGGCTGGTGGAGGAGACGGGCTTCGCTTCGGCCTTCATGTTCAAGTACTCCCCGCGGCCGGGCACGCCGGCGTTCGCGCTCCCCGACGACGTGTCGCCCGAGGTCAAGCAGGCGCGGCTCGAGCGCGTCATCGGGCTGATTACGGAGTCGGCCTTCGCGCGGAACCGGGAGTTGGTGGGCCGGACGCTGGAAGTCGTCGTCGAGGGGCGGGACAAGCGGGGCGAGCCCTTCGGCCGCACGCGCGGCGGGAAGCCGGTCAAGCTGCCGGGCGAGGCCCTCGAACCCGGGCGCTACTGCACGGTCGAAATAACCGGCGCCGGGCCCTGGTCGCTCACCGGCCGCCGGGCGGAGGTCATTTCTTGAAAAGCTGCGCCGCCTTCCTCGTACTGCTTTTCGCCGTCGGACCGGCCGCGGCCTTCGAGGTCGAGCCGGAGCTCTACGGCGCCTACCGCTTCTGTTTTGCCAACGTGGAGTACGACACGCCGCCCGCGCCACGCCCAGACGAGCGCTCATATTTATTGCAGCGCCTCGAGGTCGGCGCGCGCTGGATTTTTGCGGATTGGGCGAGCCTGGAGGCCGGGCTGGAGCTCGAGCACGACTGCTCCGACGCCCTCGAATTCGACGAGGGGAATTGGGACAACTTCCGTCTGAACCCGCGGATACGGTTTGCGGCGGATTTCGGCGACTGGGGCGTGGTCCGGCTGGGGCACCTCGACCCGGAACTCGGCCCCGAGACGCTGCACACCGAGCCCTACGACCACCCGGCGACGGGCCTCGGCTGGTGGGGGGAGGAGCCGGGCCTGTCCTGGTCAATCTTCGGCGTCCGGACGGGCCGCGTCACCGAGACGACGGCGGAGGTGTACCTGGCCGGCGGGTTGGTCGCGCCGCGATTCGATCTGGGGCCGATCGGCGTCGTCCCCCGTCTCGTCTTCGCCTACCGTCACGCGGGGGGGTACGACACCGCGGGCTACCAGGGCTACGAGCCGCCCGACGGGGTGCGCAAGGAGGAACTCTGGAACCTCGGCGGCGGCCTGGAGCTCTGTCTCCCCGAGCGGGCGCTGTACCTGGGCGGGGGGTATTTCGCCGGTCTGATTCCGGGCGGCGACCGGGGCGGGTTGACGGACGTCTATCTCGGCGGCGCCTTCTGGTGGCTCGACCTGCGGACGGCGCTGTATCTGGGTGACGACTATCGCGGCGTGCGGCCGATGTCCGCCCTCGAGCCCTTCTCTGTGATGGAGGAGGGGGATACCGGCGAGCTCAGGTTCCTGGACTTCACCCTGAAGCTCTCCATCCCCCTGCCCTGGGGGGCCGTCGGGCGGGTCGAGGTGCGGCAGGGCTTCTTCTTCGACCCGGAGTGGAATTTCTCTGACAACCGGAATAGGGTGACGGTTCTCCTGGATTTCACGTTTTAGCATGAAACGGGCGGGTCAGGAGACCCGCCCCTACGCTATAAACCGCGCATCATCCGGTAGGGGCGACCGTCCACGGTCGCCCGCGGGCCGACCTGAAGGTCGGCCCCTACGTCATCACAATTGGGGGGTGAGGACCGCAACAGGGAATAAAAGCGGGGAACCCTGAGGGGTTCCCCTTTTTGCGCCTCACCTGGGAGGGAGGGGGTTCGGCGCTAGTCGTCGGACCTGCCCGGTCCGGGGCCCATGCCCGGTCCCGAGCCGGGATGCCATTCCATGCCGGGTCCGGGGCCCATGCCCGGTCCGTGGTGCGGGCCGAAGGCCTGCATCTCGTCGAAGAAGATCCGCTGACCGTCGGTCAGGACGTCCCGCACGGCGGCGCGCATCTCCAGCCGGGCGATGAGCATGTCGGTCTCCAGGGCGTCCAGTTTTTCCTTGGCCCGGCGCACGGCGGCGAGGTCCGGATCGGGGTCGCGCATCAGCTCCCGGAAGGCGGTCTTGGCCTCGTAGAGCGCGTCACGCACGTCCTGCATCGCGTCGTGGTGCTCGTCGCGGATGGCGGCTATGGCCTCGAGCTGATCCGCCGTGATGTCGGGGATGAAGGCCAGGCACATGGGGCCGTCCCCCCGTGGCCCACCGTCACCGGGTCCACCGCCGGTGCGGAGCGGACCGTACGATACGGCGGGCAGGGCGGCGACGAGGAGGATACCGGTTACGAGGGCGAGAATCAGGGCCGTTTTTCTGCGTATCATCTCTCTCCTTTATGCGTTCCCGCCGGGGCGGGACACGTTAAATTTCACGATGAATCTGCGTCGGTCGAGCCTTTGCCGGATCCCAGCGGACCGGTGCAGTAGGGGCAGTAGTTCCAACCCGCCTCCACGGGGCGTCCGCAGTGGGGGCAGCGTTCGAGCCGAGGCCCACGGTCACGCTTCCGGATGACCAGGTAGAGCGTCACCGCGAGGCCCAGGCTTCCAAAGAACAGGAGGACGAGCGGCAACAGGAAGAGCGGGTGCGGCGATTCTACCATCATCCCACCCAGCCGGTCCCGAAACTCAGGCGCGGGGCACTCACCGAGCTCGCGGAGGGCTTCCCGACGCTGGCCGGGGCGCAGGTCGCGGAGGAAGTCGAAGGCTCTTTCCCGCTCCTCGACACCCATCCGGTCGAGATTTTCCGTTACCGGCGGCGGCAGCTCCTCGGGCGCCAGGAGGCACTCCTGCATCCCGTGGCGCCAGGGGCTCGGCGGCGGCCCCCACCCTTCGACGTGGTGCCAGAAGACGCCGATGAGCGCCACACCGGCCACGACCACCCCGACGGACAGAATCCCGAGGACCACGATTACCGGCTTTTTCACCTCGTCTCACCCCCCAGCGGCGTCCCGCAGTGGGGACAGCTCTTCCAGAGGGAGCGCACCGGCTTGCCGCACGCCGGGCATGAGGTTTGGAGCCGCGACCCGCAGTGGGGGCAGGCCAGGTAGTCCCGGGAAATCTCGCCGCCGCAGGCCGGGCAAAGGAGACGGACCCGGTCCCCGTCCCGCCGGCGGAGGTATCCGGCGAGGAGGCCGAGGACGGGGAGGGCGAAAATCAACGCGATGATGAACATGGTTCTCCTTTGCCGGTATTAAAAGCAAGGGTTGTGCCAGGGCTCCGGCTGTCGGTGCCTGATAAGTGTATTTTATTGATAATACAGATGATGGATATTTACAGCGATTCACCCATGTCTGACCGCGAATCCCGCCGGCGCAGGTTTTTGGTCAACGAAGGGCCCCCGGACCGGCGGCCGGGGGCTCGATATTCAACCAACTCTTTGAAAATCAACGCGTTATCCGGCGCATGAAACCATGCGTCACGCCAGACCGTACTTCTTCAGCTTGTACTGCATGGCGCCGCGGCCGATGCCCAGAATTTTCGCCGCCCGCTGAGCCACACCCCCGGCCTCGGCCAGGGCGCGCCCGAGCATCTCCCGCTCCAGCTTCTCCAGCGCCTCGTCCAAGCCCATGCCTCCGGGCGGAGGAGGGGGCCAGTCCGCGACCCCGGCACCCACGACCTCGGCGGGCAGCTCCTCCGGGGCTATTTCCTCCCCCCGGCCGAGAATCACCAGCCGCTCGCATAGGTTGGCGAGCTCTCGCACGTTGCCCGGCCAGGCGTACCCCGCCAGACGGCGCTCCGCCTCCTGGGAGAACCTCCGCGGGGGCAGCCCGTGCGCCGCCGACGCCCGCCGCAGGAAATGCCCCGTCAACAGAGGCACGTCCTTCCCCCGCTCCCGCAACGGCGGCAGCTCCACCGTCACCACCGCCAGCCGGTAGTAGAGGTCGTCGCGGAACTTCCCGCTCCCGACCGACGCCTTCAGGTCGGAGTTGGTGGCCGCCACGAGGCGCAGGTCCAGCCGCCGCGATTTCGTCTCCCCCAGGCGGACCGTCTCCCCCTCCTGGAGGACCCTCAGGAGCTTGACCTGGGTCGCCGGTGGAAGCTCGCCGATCTCGTCCAGGAAAAGCGTACCGCCGTCGGCGCGCTCGAAGAACCCGGGCTTGTCCTTCACCGCGCCGGAGAAGGCCCCGCGGGCGTGGCCGAAAAGCTCGCTTTCCAGGAGCTCGGCGGGAAGGGCCGCCGCGTGCACCGCCACGAACTCGCCCTTCCGACCGCTCAGGCGGTGTAGAGCCCGGGCCGCCACCTCCTTGCCGGTGCCGCTCTCGCCGGTGAAGAGCACCGTGGCGCCCGTGGGGGCCACCCGGCGAACCGTCTCCATGACCGTCCGCCAGGCCGGGGAATCGCCGAGCGGCTCCGCGCCGCCCAGCCTCTCCCGCAAGGCCGCCACCTCGTCCCGCAGCCGCTTCTTCTCGACGAGCCGCTCCAGGATGAGCGCCAGCGCCTCGAGCTCGAAGGGCTTTTCGAAGAAATCCTCCGCCCCGGCTTTAAGCGCCCGCACCGCCGTGTCCACGTCGCCGTAGGCGGTGAAAATCACCACGGGCGTCTCGGGGTGACCGGCGCGCAGCTCGCCCAGGAGCTCGAGGCCGTCGCCGTCCGGCAGCCGGAGGTCCAGGAGGACGGCGTCGGGCGACACGCCGAGAAGCCTACGGCGCGCCTCGCCCAGCGTGCCGGCCTGCACGGTGCGGTGCCCTTTTTCATCCAGACCGCGGCAGACCGCCCGCCTCAGGTTGGCCTCGTCCTCCACCACCAGAATCGTCGCCATGCGACCTCCGCGGGCGGTTCATTGACCCGGGGAAAAAGCGGTGATATTTAAAAAAGGGGGGCGCCGCGGGGGCCGCCCCGGGAATATCGGTGCCTCAGCGTGGGTTGCCCGAGGCGGACCAGTTGACCAGCCGGGTCAGCCCCGCGCGCAGGTCGAGCTTCGGTTTCCAGCCCAACTCGTTTTTTATCCGGGTGCAATCCAGGCAGATGCGCTTCACCTCGTTGGGCTCGGGGGCGTGGTCCGGCTTACCCCGGTAACCGGTGAGCGAGGCCAGGTTTTCGAAAATTTCCAGGGTGCTGGTCTCGACGCCGGTGCCGACGTTGTACACCCGGCGCGAGGCCTCGGGCCGCGTGGCGGCCAGCCAAACCGCCTCCACCACGTCGCCCACGTACACGTAATCCCGGGTGTTGGCGCCGTCGCCGTAGATGACCGGCCGCTCACCGGCTCGCATCAGGCCGGTGAAGATGGCGCACACCCCGGCCTCGCCCCGCTCGTCCTGGCGGGGACCGAAGACGTTGCCGGGCCGGATGACCGCGTAGTCCAGGCCGCGCTCGAGGTTGTAGAGTCTCAGGTAGTGCTCCACCGTCAGCTTGCTGATGCCGTAGGCGCTCATGGGTCGGATGGGGTGGTCCTCGTCGCAGGGGAGGTACTGGGGCTCGCCGTAGCCGGCGCCGCCGGTGGAGATGTAGACCAGCCGCCGAACCCCGTGGACGGCCGCGTGGTGGATCACGTTCAGCGACCCGAGGACGTTGTACCGCGCGTCGAGGAGGTGGTCGTCGCAACGGACCCGGACCTGGGCCGCGGCGTGGACCACCAGCTCCGGGGCGAACACCTCGAAGAGGTTCCGGAGCGAACCGGGGCCGCTTCCGGGGCTGTCGCCTTCGGAGACGTCCAGCTCGCTGAAGTCCCGGGCGGGGTCGAGGTTGCGGCGGTGGCCGGAGTAGAGGTTGTCCACCACGTGGACGATGTGGCCCTCGGCGGCGAAGCGGTCGGCGATGTGGCTGCCGATGAATCCGGCGCCGCCCGTTACCAGAACTTTCACCCGAGCCCCCTTCCCCTCAGACTTGGAAAAACTCGGTCACGACGAGCGTATCAGCTCACCCGCCCCGGCGCCCCCGCATTATAGCACCCGCCGCGATTTCCCGCTAAGGGGGAATCGGGGCAAGGTGGCGGGTTTCCTCATCCGCCCGCTTCGCCCCCCTCCCTGGCCCGTAAGCGCGCTTCCCCCCAGAGGGGGGAGGGGACACGCGGCGGCCCTCACCCGTAATTGCGTTGACGTAGGGGCGGGTCTCCTGACCCGCCCGCGGGCCGACCTGAACGGCGCGCCGTCGGTCGGCCCCTACGAATTACATCCAAACGGGCGACCGTGGAGGACTCGTCCTACCGGTCGCCCCAACGGGTCGGGTTTGCTGGATATTGACGTAGGGGCGGGTGTCTACACCCGCCCGTTTTACCCCTCACCCTAGCCGGTAAGCGCGCTTCCTCCCAGAGGGGGTAGGGGACACGCGGCGGCCCTCACCCCGGCCCGCGCCGGTGAAAACACTGCCCCGTCAGTACTTGAACTTCCACCGGAAGTTCAGGTCGTAACCCACCTCCCCCGCCTCCTCCACCGTCGTGCCCACCAGGGAGAGTTTGTCGGTGATGAAGTACTCCACGGAAAAGCTCTGGTTGCCCTCGGCGAGCATGTCCCGGGAGTAGGAGACGTAGAGGTCGCGGAAGAGGTACTTCCCCATGGTGATGTCGAGGCGGTCTATGTCCCCCGACTCGGTGATGCCCTCAATCTTGAGGGTGTCCAGCCCCACGGCCTCGCGGGCGAGACGCTGCAGTTTGGTCTCGATGAAGCTGGCCAGGTAGAAGGCGGCCTGTCCGGTGGCGTGCCGTGTGGCCCCCCCCGCGCCCTGCTCCGAGAGCATCTGCTGGTAGTCGTCCCAGGTCATGTCCAGGGCGACGAGCATGATGACGTCGCGCTCCGGCCACTCGGGGTGCTCGGCGCAGGAGAGGGTGATCACCGGCTCCGACAGCCTGCCGCCGACGTTGACGACCAGGGTGAGGTCCTCGGTGGTCTGGCCCGCGGCGCGCCGGCGCATCCGGCTCGAGGCCCGGATGGAGAGGGTGGGGTCCGGCGGGACCATGCGGTCGAAGCCGATGGTGCCGGAGTCCAGGTCGAAGGCCTTGTTGAGGAAGTACACACTCCCGCGCCGTGTAACCAGGTCGCCGCCCAGCGCCAGGTCGCCGCCGGCGAGAGACAGGCGCAGATCGGCCCCCACCTCCAGCTCCGCCAGGTCCGACCTGATCCAGAGGTTCTTCTCGGCGACGATCCGCAGGTCGAGCCTGAGGGACGACTCAGCGCCGTTCTCTGCGGGCCGCCCGGCCGCCACCGTCCCGCTCTCGCCCAGCGGCAGGTCCACGTTGCCCTCCACGACCTCGACCAGCCCGGTCACCGAGGTTCCCGAGGGCCCGGTCTCGACGTCCACCTCCAGGTTGAGCTCCCCCGAGAAGAGGTCGGCCAGGTTCTTCACCCGCAGGCCCCGCCCCGTGAGCTTCAACCCGCCTGAGAGGCGGTCCGCCCCGTAGGTGAGGGTTCCGGCGCCGACCAGCTCCCCGCCGCCCACCAGGCACCGAAAAGCCGTCAGCTCGGCGGTCCGGGGCGTGAAATTCAGTTCCACCGCGAGGTTATCCAGCCGGACGTTGTAATCGTAGAGCTCCAGCTTCTTCACCCGGGCGTGGACCCGGCCGTCGGCCTGGAGCCGGTCCACGGGACCGGAGACCAGCCCCTGCGCCGACACGTGCCCGTCCTCCACCTCCACCGTGTCGGGCATGAACGGCAGCTCGTCCAGGGGGAAGTCGTACGCGCCGAAGTATAGCTCCAGCGGCCTTTCGACGGTGGTGAGGCCGAGACGTCCCACGGCGTCCAGGGAGCCGCCCACCAGGGAGGCGTCCAGACCGACGAGCCGAACCTCCTCACCGGTGAGCTCGGCGTCGAGATGCAGGTGCTCCACCTCGAACCCCTCGGTGCCGATTTTCCGGGCGGTGAGGGTCAGTGTCCCCAGGTTTGCATCACCGTTGCCGGGGGCCAGGGGCTCCACTCCGGCGATGGCGTCCACCAACTCGCCCAAGTTCACGCCGGGGCGGATGACGAGCCCCAGCGACAGGTTCTGCAGATGGTACCCCTCGCAGGCAACGCCCGCCAGGCTGAGTTCGAGATTCACCTGGGGTTCCAAGGGCCGGCCGGAAACCTCCAGGTTCAGCCGGGCCAGGCCGGACACTGGATTCTCGGAGAGGCCCAGCGCGGACGAAAGGGCCCCCAGGTCCACCTCGGGGGCGTGGATCCGCGCGGAGAGCTCCTCGTCCCCGAAGGAGTACGTCCCCCCCAGCGAGACGGAGCCGGCGGCGGTCACCAGCTCCACGTCCTCCACCTTCACCCCGTCCTCGGTCAGCTCCGTGACGAAGGGGCGGGAGTTCAGGATGTCGAAGTCGTGGTACACGACGTGGAGGAGGTCCGTGGAGAAGAGGACGTCGGTCCCGGGGGAACCCGGCCCGAGGAGCCGGAAGCCGCCCCTGTAGAAGAGGTACGTCTCCGGGTCCACGACGAGGTGGAGCTGCTCGATCTCGCCGGTATCGTCGGCGAAGCTCAGTCGTCCCTGGAGCTCCTCGAAGGTCCTCCCGGCGGCCGTGATGCCCGCCAGGCGCAGCTCGCCCCTGAACGCGGGCCGGTCGGTGAGGGACAGCGCGCCGCCGACCCACCCCTGCTCCACCCGGTTCTCGCCGTATCCGGCGTCGCGGGCGTCCAGCTCGAAGAGGAGGTCGTTCAGGCCGATCACCTCCCCGGTCGAGGTCAGTCGCACGTTGCCCGAACACCGGGCCTCCCCGACGGTGAAACCGGCGCAGGAGCCGCGGGTGAGGAGGAACTCGAAGCGGGCGGCCAGGTCACGAGGGATGCCCTCCAGGGCGGCGCGGAAGTCGAGATTCCCCGCCAGGTCGGGTACTCCGGCCAGCCCGGCCAGTCGGTCCAGGGGCACCCCGCGGCCGTCTACGGTGAAGGCCAGCCCCGAGGAGTTAAAGCGCCCGCGGGCGTTGATCCGGGCGCCGGCCATGCTCAAAAAACCCTCGGTGACCACGAAGTCGTCCGGGGTGCCATGACCGGCCAGGCGGAGCCCGTTGATGCGCACCCCCCTGAGCCGGCTGGGGAAGAGGACGACCTTGGCGGTGATACCGTCCACGGCGTCGTCACCACCGTGGACGGTCAACCGGCCGTTGAAGTCGCCGGGCCATTGGGCCAGCGTCAGGGGCGCCAGCTCGGCGGGGTCCAGGCCGTAGAAATCCAGCGCGGCCTCGACGGTCGGTCGCTCCCCCGAGAAGTCCACCGTTGCGGAACCGGAGGCCCGACCGCCGCCCCGGCGCAGGCGGACCTCCTCCAGCGCGAGCCGCCCGTCCGCGTATCCGCCCACGAGCTCCAGGCGGTCGAGGAGGTACCCTCCGGCGGAGGGGTTCCGCGCCTTCAGCGTGAACCGGGCCCGGGGATCGGTGAAAGTGCCCTCTAGACGGCAGGTGAGCTCGGTGTCGCCGGCCGGGGCGAGATCCCCGAGACCCATGTTCCGGAGCTCGGACAGGGAGAAGTGGGGCGAGTAGACATCGAAGTCCAGGCGGTCCGTATCCGGTTCCATCTCACCCGTCACGTAGACCATCGAGGAGGAGGTGACGATGGTTACGCCGTCGAACCGGATGGGACCGTCCTCGATGACCTTCATCCCGCCGTAGACCCGGAAGGTTCCGCCCTGGTACAGGTTCGTCCTGCCGCTTATGTCTATGCCGCTCAAGCCCACGTCCCCCGTTTCCAGGTCGAGGGACACCCGCCCCGAGAAGCCGTCGCACTCCAGGTCCGACTGCCCCTCGTCGAGGAAGTCGAAGCGGAATCCGGCGTTCACCAGCCTCACGTCGTCAACGACGAGGGGCGCCGCCGCCGCCGTCTCCTCGCCCCGCCTTCTGAAAATCTCCGTCACGTTCAGCCGGTCGCCCGGCATCTCTTCCAGCACGACCTCGGCGCCCACCACCCTGGCCACACGGAGCCGCACCTCGCCGGCGAGCATCTCGAAGGGGTTGTACTCCACGTCCGTTTCTTTTACCACGACGAAGTAAGGCGCCTTGCAACCGGGCGGGTTGGAGATGGTCACGTCGCGAATCGTGGCGCCGGTCAAGAGCACACCCTCCAGGCCGCCGATGGAGAAGTCCGCGTCGTACTCTTCACTGAGGGCTTCCTCCACGGTCCGGATGATCCAGCGTTTGACGAAGGGGGTCTGGAGAAAGATGACGGCGACGACGACCAGCCCCAACACCGACCCGACGGTCCACGACAGGACCTTCAGGCCGACGCGCAGCCAGCGGGGCCACCGCCCGTTTCGGGCGCTAGAGTCCCCTTTGGCGCTGGGTTTGACGTTCTTTGGGGTCATGGGTTGCGCGTCTCGGCTACTCCGTGGCGGGGACACGGCCTCCCGCGCGTTCGGACAAGCGTACCACGACGCCGGTCGGGTGGCAATCCGCGCCCGAAGGGTTACTGCGACCGAAGGGAAATCCGCGGGGTTGACTGCCCCCCGGGGGAACTTTATAATCTGCGCCCGAAGGGAAATCCGACGAGTTCGTCGCCCACTCGAACCCGTACGTTGCGAGGAGATATGGACCTGACCGCCCTCATCTACGCCGTCATCTGCCTGGGCGTCCTGGGGCTCCTGTTCGGCTTCGCCCTTGGCGCGGTGGCCAAGAAGTTCGGCATCGAGGTGGACCCCAAGGTGGCCGAGATCCTGGACAACCTGCCCGGCGCCAACTGCGGCGCCTGCGGTTATCCCGGCTGCTCCGGTTACGCCGAGGCGGTGGCCACGGGCAAGACCCCGGTGACCGGCTGCACCCCGGGCGGCGACCCCGTGGCCGCGATAATCTCCAAAATCATGGGCGTCACCGCGGAGGGGACGCGGAAGATGATGGCCGTCGTCCGATGCCAGGGCGACCATGAACGCGCCGTGGACGCCTACACCTACTACGGCGTGCCGCGGTGCTCGGTTGCGGTGAACCTGGATTCGGGCCACAAGGCCTGCACTTACGGCTGCCTGGGCTTCGGCGACTGCGTGGAGGCGTGCCCATTCGACGCGCTCTTCATGAGTGCCGCCGGCCTGCCGGTGGTGGTCGAGGAGAAGTGCACCGCCTGCGGGGCCTGCGTGCGCGCCTGTCCCCGGAACATCATCGCGCTCATCCCCGCCGACGAGCCGGTTTACCTCGGCTGCGTCAACCGCGGCCGGGGCAAGGCCGTCAAGGACGCCTGCCGGGTCGGCTGCATCGGTTGCTCCATCTGCGCCAAGGAGAAGGGCAACCCCAAGGGCGGGATCGAGATGGACGATGCCCTGCCGGTGCTGGACTTCGACCATCCGGGGCACGATTTCGCCGACGCCCTGCGGGCCTGCCCGCAGTCGAGCTTCGTCCGGCGGCTGCCCGCGGCGGCGGCGGAGGTCCCCAAGGC